>JBEVJQ010000174.1:0-15297 GCA_040510055.1 Burkholderiaceae bacterium
TGCGCGAGCGCGGGATCGCCTACCGCAAGCTCGGCACCGTCAACTGGGATCCTGTCGACCAGACGGTCCTGGCCAACGAGCAGGTGATCGACGGGCGCGGCTGGCGCTCGGGCGCGCTGGTGGAGAAGCGCGAGATCCCGATGTACTACCTGCGGATCACCCACTACGCCGCGGAGCTGCTCGACCAGGTCCAGCAGCACCTCGACCAGTGGCCCGAGCGCGTTCGCGTGATGCAAAGCAATTGGATCGGCCGCTCCGACGGCGTGCGGTTCGCCTTCACCCACGACATCGCCGGTGACGACGGACGGCCGATCGGCGATGGCCGGCTCCACGTGTTCACCACGCGTGCCGACACGATCATGGGCGTGACCTTCGTTGCCGTCGCGCCCGAGCATCCACTGGCACTGCATGCCGCCGGCACCGATCCGCGGGTTGCCGCCTTCGTCGAGCAGGCCAAGACCGGGACGGCGATGGAGGCCGACCTGGCGACGATGGAGAAGGAAGGCGTCGCCACCGGCCTTCGGGTTCGCCACCCGCTGACCGACGAACCCGTCGATGTCTGGGTCGGCAACTACGTGCTGATGGGCTACGGCGATGGCGCCGTCATGGGCGTGCCGGCGCACGACGAGCGCGATTTCGCGTTCGCGCACAAGTATGGCCTGCCGATCCGGCCGGTGATCGCTGTCGACGGCGAGACGTTTTCCGACCGGCAGTGGCAACCGTGGTACGAGGACAAGCAGCGCGGCCGCTGCGTCAACTCGGGCAAATACGACCGGCTGGACCACGAATCGGCGGTCAAGGCGATCGCCGCCGACCTGGCGGCCCGAGGGCTGGGCGAGACCCGGACCCAGTGGCGGCTGCGCGACTGGGGAATCTCCCGACAGCGCTACTGGGGCACGCCGATTCCGATCATCCACTGCGAGGCCTGCGGCGAGGTGCCGGTGCCCCGCGCCGACCTGCCCGTGGTCCTGCCCGAGGGACTGGTTCCCGATGGCAGCGGTAACCCGCTGAACAGGGACGAGGCGTTCCTCGCGGTCGACTGCCCGCGCTGCGGCAAGGCGGCGCGGCGCGAGACCGACACGATGGACACGTTCGTCGACTCTGCGTGGTACATGATGCGCTACTGCTCGCCGGGCAGCGACGAGGCGATGGTCGATGCGCGGATCGACTACTGGATGCCGATGGACCTGTACATCGGCGGCATCGAACACGCGATCCTGCACCTGCTGTACGCCCGGTTCTGGACCAAGGTCATGCGCGACATCGGGTTGGTCGAGTTCGGCGAGCCGTTCACCGGCCTGCTCTGCCAGGGGATGGTCCTCAACCACATCTATCGGCGGCACACGGCCCAGGGCGGGATCGAGTACTTCTGGCCGGCGGACGTCGACAACGTGTTCGGCGACGACGGCCGGATCCACGGTGCGCGCCTGCGGACGGACGGCTCGGAAATCGAGTACGCCGGCGTCGGCACGATGTCGAAGAGCAAGAACAACGGCGTCGACCCGCAGACGCTGATCGATCGCTACGGCGCCGACACCGCGCGGCTGTTCGTCATGTTCGCCAGTCCTCCGGAACAGACGCTCGAGTGGTCCGATTCCGGTGTCGAGGGAGCGTCCCGCTTCCTGCGCCGGTTATGGGCCCTCGCCCACGGCCGCGAACCGGCAATCGCCGGCGCGGCCGACAGAATCGATCCCGGGGCGCTGTCCGATGCCGCGCGTGAATTGCGCTACCAGATCCACTCGGTGCTGCGCCAGGCCAATTTCGACTACGACCGCTGGCAGTACAACACGGTGGTCTCGGCGGCAATGAAGATGCTCAATGCCTTCGAATCGGCGGGTGCGCCGGGGACTGCAGCCGATGCCGCCGCGCAGCGCGAGTGCCTGTCGATCATGGTCCGGGTGCTCTACCCCGTGGTCCCGCATATCACCCACGAGCTGTGGCAATCGCTGGCGCTGTCGTCCGAGGGCAACGACCTGGTCTGTGCACCATGGCCAGAGGTCGACCCCGGCGCCCTCGTCCGTGACGAGATCGAACTCGTACTGCAGGTCAACGGCAAGACCCGCGGCGCCGTCCGGGTACCCGCCGATGCCGACGATACTGCCATCGAGACCGTGGCCCGGGCCGCGCCCGAAGTGGCCCGTCACGGCCAAGGGCGGCCGGTGCGGCGCGTGATCGTCGTCAAGGGGCGGCTGGTCAATGTCGTGGCCTGAGCGCCGGGCGTTGCTCCGGCTGCCAGCGCTAGCGGCTCTCGCCGCCACGCTGCCGGGCTGCGGCTTTCGCCTCCGCGGCACGGCCGACCTGCCGTTCCAGACGCTCTACTCCGGGTTCCCGCCCGGGTCGCAGCTCGGCGAATTGTTCAAGCGCGAGCTGGCCCGCAACACGACCACGCGACTGGTCCAGCGACGCGAGGATGCGCAGGTCGTGCTCCAGGTGCTCGGCGAGTATCGCGAGAAGGACATCGTCGCCTACTCGGCCGTCGGCCGACCGCGCCAGTACGAGTTGCGCCAGCGGCTGCGCTTTCGTGCTTCGGACGGCGGCGACGAGGAATACATCCGTCCGAGCGAGATCGTGCTGCGTCGGGACATCAGCGCCGCCGACAACCAGTTGACGGTCCGCGTCGACGAGGAAGCGCTGCTGTTTCGCGACATGCAGATCGACATGGTCAACCAGCTGCTGCGGCGGCTGGCGACGATCCGCCTCGGAGGTCCGGAGTGAAGAAGGTCGCCACGGCCGCCGCGCTCGACCAGGCGTTGGCCCGGGCGCTGCCGGCTGCGGTCTGGATCGCGACCGACGAGCCGCTGCTACAGGTCGAGTTCGGCGACCGCGTCCGCGCCCGTGCCCGTGCCCTCGGCCATGTCGAGCGGGTCGTGATCGATATCGGCACCGGTTTCGACGGCTCGCGGCTGGTCGGCGAGAGCCGGGCGCAGTCGCTGTTCGGCGACCGCCGGCTGCTCGACCTGAGGCTGGCCGGCAAGCCGCCGCGGGGCTTCGGCGAAGCGCTGGTCGACGTGGTCCGCGCCATCGGTCCGCGTCCGCCGGCGGGACCGCGCGCCCGCGCCGCCGCCGATCGCGCCCCCGGAGCCGACGGAGCCTCCCGGACCGCCGACGCCCACCCAGCCGACGCCCACCCAGCCGACGCCCGCCCAGCCGACGCCCGCCCAGCCGACCCCCGCCCAGCCGACGGCCCCGACTGCGCCGTGCTGGTGACTTCGCCGCGGCTCGACAAGACGACGACCGGGGCGCCGTGGTTCGTCCAGGCACTGGCCGAGGGATTGCTGGTCGAGGGATACGCCCCCGAGCGGTCCGAGCTCGACCGCTGGATCGCGCAGCGCCTGGCCGCCAACGACCAGCGCGCCGACAGCGATACGCTGCAACTGATCGCCGAACGCACCGAGGGCAACCTGGTCGCGGCCCAGCAAGCGGTCGACCGGCTGGCGCTGCTTGCGCCGGCCGGCCGGCTCGAGCCGGCGATCGTCGACGAGGTCGTCACCGACGATGCCCGCTACGACAGCTTCGCCATGGTCGAGGCCGCGCTCTCGGGACGGCTCGACCGGGCGCTGGTGATGCTCGACGGCCTGCGCGCCGAGGACGCGCCCCTGCCACTGCTGGCCTGGGGGCTGGCGGACGCCCTGCGTCGGTTGCTGCGAGCGATCGAAGCCCGCGAGTCGGGCCAGCCGCCGCCGGCGGCGTTGCGGGCGGCCGGCATCTTCGGCCGTCGCGAGCCGGCGTACCGCCGTGCGCTGGCGACGCTTTCACGCGAGCAGGCCGTCGCCGGCCTGCGGCTGGTGGCCCGACTCGATAGAATGGCAAAGGGCGTGGAGTCCAGCGCGCTCGCCGGCGATCCGTGGTCGATGGCCGAACGGATCCTGATCTCCATAGCCGGCGTCAGGCCACTCGCCGAAGCGCCGTGATTGACCTCCAGCCCGGCCGACCCCTGGCCAACCGGCCGACCCCTCTCCAGCCCGGCCGACCCCCGGCCACCCGGTCGACCACAACCCCGCGCCGATGAACCCGATCGATCCCGCCGTCACCATCGCCGACCTCGGCCGCCGCGCGCGCGCCGCCGCGCGCGCTATCGCCCGTTCGACCACCGCCCAGCGCAACCGGGCGCTGGCGGCAATCGCCGCTGCGCTCGAGGCCGACCGCGAAGCGCTGATCGCCGCCAACGGTCGCGACCTCGAGTCGGCGCGCGCCGCCGGGCTCGACGCCGCGTTCGTCGATCGGCTGGCGTTCGACGATGCCGCCGTGGCCGCGATGGCGCGCGGCGTACGCGAAGTCGCAGCGCTGGTCGACCCGATCGGCGCGATCACCGACCTGCGCTACCAGCCGAGCGGAATACAGGTCGGCCGGATGCGGGTGCCGCTCGGCGTGATCGGCATCATCTACGAGTCGCGGCCCAACGTCACCATCGACGCTGCGGTCCTCTGCATCAAGTCGGGCAACGCCACCATCCTGCGCGGCGGCTCCGAGGCGATCCACAGCAACCGCGCGCTGGCCGAACGGATTCGCGCCGGGCTCGCGCAGGCGGGGCTGCCCGACGACGCCGTGCAACTGGTCGGGACGACCGACCGCGCGGCCGTCGGCCACCTGATCTCCGATCCGTCGTCGGTCGACGTCATCATCCCGCGCGGCGGCAAGTCGTTGATCGAGCGGATCTCGCGCGAGGCCAGGGTCCCGGTGATCAAGCATCTCGACGGGATCTGCCACGTCTATATCGACGAGAGCGCAGAGGTCGAGATGGCGATCCGAGTGGCCGACAATGCCAAGACCCAGCGCTACTCGCCGTGCAACACCATGGAGACATTGCTGGTGGCGCGTACGATCGCCACCACGGTGCTGCCGCGGCTCGCGCGCGTGCTGGCCGACAAGGGGGTCGAGCTGCGCGGATGCGCCGCGACCCGGCAACTGCTCGACGCTGCCGGCATCGCCGCGGCGCCGGCCACCGAGGAGGACTGGCGGACCGAATATCTCGCCCCGATCCTCGCGATCCGGATCGTCGACGGCCTCGACGAGGCGATCGCGCACATCAACGGCTACGGCTCGAATCACACCGATTCGATCATCACCGCCGACCACGGTCATGCAATGCGGTTCCTCCGCGAGGTCGATTCGGCCTCGGTGCTGGTCAACGCCTCGACGCGATTCGCCGACGGGTTCGAGTTCGGTCTGGGCGCCGAGATCGGCATCTCCACCGACAAGCTCCATGCGCGCGGTCCGGTAGGACTCGAGGGACTGACTTCGCAGAAGTTCGTCGTCTTCGGGACCGGCCAGATCCGCGGCGGCCCCGCGGACTGACGCGCGCCGCCCGCCGCCGCGATCGCTCTCGTCCGCCGCCGTGCTCACCGGTCCGACCGCCTACCTCTGGGTCAAGACTGCGCATATCGTCTTCGTGACCGCCTGGTTCGCCGGGCTGTTCTACCTGCCGCGGATCTTCGTCAACCTGGCGATGGTCGACCCGCCTTCGACGGCCGAACGCGAGCGGCTGATCCTGATGGCGCAGAAGCTCTATCGCTTCATGCTGCCGCTGGCAGTCGTGGCCGTCGGCTCCGGGCTGTGGCTGTGGCTCGGCATCGGAATCGGCCGGTCCAAGCCCGACGGCTGGCTGCACCTGAAGCTCGCACTGGTCGTCGTGCTGATGCTCTACCACCATCGCTGCGGCCGCTTCCTGAGCGCATTCGAGAACGACCGCAACACGCTGAGCCACCGCTGGTATCGCGGCTTCAACGAGGTGCCGGTGGTGCTGCTGCTCGTCATCGTCGCGCTGGTGGTGTTCAAGCCGTTCTAGTGAAGAGGAACGTTCGATGAAGACCATCACCTACTACATGATGCCGGTGTCGCCCTGGACCTATCTGGGCCATGGTCGGCTGCTCGAGCTCGCCGCCCGGCATGGCGCGACCATCGACCTGCGACCGATGGATCTCGGCAAGGTGTTCCCGGCCTCCGGCGGCCTGCCGCTCGGCCAGCGCGCGGTGCAACGGCGCCGCTATCGGCTGATCGAGCTGAAGCGCTGGGCCGATCACCTGCGGCTGCCGCTGAACCTCGAGCCGGTGCACTTTCCCGTCAGTGCCCACGACGCCTCGAAGCTCGTGATCCTGGCCGGTCGCCGTGCCGGTGTCGACCGGGCAATGGCCGTCGCGGGCGGGCTGCTCGCTGCCTGCTGGGCCGAGCAGCGCGACATCTCCGATCAGGCAACGCTGGTCGCGATCGCCGACGGCTGCGGCCTCGACGGCAAAGGCCTGGTCTCGGCCCTGGGCGAGGCCGAGGCCGAGTACCAGCGCCTCACGCAGCAGGCGATCGACGACCAGGTGTTCGGTTCGCCGTGGTACGTCTACCGCGACGAGCCGTTCTGGGGCCAGGACCGGCTCGATTTTCTCGATCGCGCGCTGGCCGACTGAGAGGCCGTTGGATACGCCCGAGCGCCCGCGCGGTGCGGCGCTGCGCTACTTCTGCCCCTGTCCCCGCGGCCTCGAGGCGACGCTGGCCGCCGAACTGGCGGCGCTGGGCGCGTCCGACGTCACGCCGGTCGCCGCTGGCGTCGGCTGCAGCGGGGCGCTGTCGATCGGCTACCGGATCAACCTCTACAGCCGGATCGCCAGCCGCGCGCTGCTCGAAGTGGCGCGCCGCCGTTATCGGCGCGAGGCCGACCTGCATGCGCTCGCGCGCGAGCAGCGTTGGGAAACCCTGTTCGATGTCGGCCGGACGCTGCGTGTCGATACCAGCGCGATTCGATCACCGCTGAAGAGCCTGCAATTCGCCACGCTCACGGTCAAGGACGGGATCGTCGATCGCTTCCGCGAGCGCATCGGCAGCCGGCCGTCGATCGATACGGCGAACCCCGACGTCCGGGTCACCGTCTTCCTGACCGATCGCGAGGCCACGCTCTACCTCGACCTGAGCGGCGAGCCGCTGTTCAAGCGCGGCTGGCGGGCAGGCGCCGAGAGCCACGGGGAGGCGCCGCTGAAGGAGAACCTCGCTGCCGGGCTGCTGGCACTGGCGGGCTGGCAACCGGGCCAGCCGCTGCTCGACCCGTTCTGCGGCGCCGGCACGATCGTGATCGAGGCGGCGCAGATCGCGACCGAACGGCCTCCGGGACTCGCGCGCCCGTTCGCGATCGAGCACCTGAAGCTGCACAACGCCAGTCAGTGGCGAGGACTGCTCGAGCGCGCCGAAGCTCGTCACCGCGAACGGCTCGCCACCGGACCACCACCCGCGATCCGCGGTAGCGACAGCGATGCGGCGGTCGTCGAGGTCGCGCGCGCCAACGTCGCGCGCGCCGGCCTGTCGCAGATCGAGGTAGCGCTCGACGTGGCCGATGCGCGCCACGCGCGGCCCACCGGCCGCGGCGGTCTGCTGCTCGCCAATCCGCCGTACGGCGAACGGCTCGCCACCGAGCCGACGCTGTGGCGTGAGATGGGTAGCACCCTGCGCGGCCACTTCGGCGGCTGGCGCGCCGCCTTTCTCTGGCCCGACCGCGGCCTGCCCGGCCTGCTCGGGCTGCGCGAGGACCGGCGCACGCCGCTGTTCAACGGCGCGATCGAGTGCCGGCTGTTCGGCTTCGCGCTGCGTGACCGCGCCGCGGATCCCGGTCGATGACCGCCAAGCGGCCGCTGTTGGCGTTGGCAGTGACGATGACCGCGCAGGCGCTCGGGAGCCTGTGCCTGTCGGTACCGGCCGTGGTGGCGCCGGTGGTCGCGCCGATGCTGGGCTTCGGCCCCGAGCGCGTCGGCCTGTTCGTCGGCATCGCCTACCTCGCCGCGATGATCGCGGGGCTGGCCAGTGGCCAGGGCGTCGCCCGCGTCGGGCCGGTCGGCGTCACGCAACTGGCGATGCTTGCCTTCGTCGTGGGAATGCTCACGATCCCGTCGGGCGCAGGCCTCGTCCTGGTCGCGGTGGCGCTGTTGTTCGGCGCCGGCTACGGGCAGCTCAATCCGTCGGCCGCGCACCTGCTGAACCGCCATGCGCCCGACGAGCACCGCGGGCTGTTCTTCTCGATCAAGCAATCGGCCGTGCCGATCGGTGTCGCGTTGGCCGGGCTGCTGATGCCGCCGGCGTTGTCGGCTTTCGGCTGGCAGACGACGATGCGGCTGCTGGCCGTCATCTGCGCCATCTATCTGGCGCTGCTGTTCCTGGCACGCCACCGCCTCGACGCGCCGCTGCCGTCGCCGCCATCGCGCCGTCGCCGGGCGCTGCCCTTCAGCAGCTGGGCGCTGGCACGTGTGCTGAAGGATCCGCACCTGCGGCTCGTGAGCCTGTCGTCGTTCGCGTTCGCATTCGCCCAACTGGCGTTCACGACATTCCTGGTCTCCTACCTGAACCTCGAACTCGGCTGGTCGCTGGCGGTCGCCGCGGCGATCCTCGCTGCTTCGCAGATCGTCAGTACGCTGGCTCGGGTCGGATGGGGCGCGGTCGCCGATCGCTGGATGGCGCCGGACCGATTGCTCGGCTGGCTTGGCGTCGGCTCCGGGCTCTCGTTCCTCGCGCTCGGCGCCTTGGGAGCGTCCGGCACCGGCGGCCGCTCGCTCGCCACGACCATCGCCGCAAGCGTCGTCTGTGCGATCACCTCGATGAGCTGGAACGGCGTGTTCTTCGCCGAGCTCGCCCGCCGCACGACGCAGGCCAACATGGCCTCGTTCGCCGGCGCCGCGCAGTTCCTGACGTTTTGCGGCAGCATGGCCGGACCGGTCGTGTTCGGCGAGTTGCTGCGCCTCGGGTCGAGCTATTCGCTGGCCTACGGGCTGGCCATGGTATTGCCCCTCGCCGCCGGCCTGGCATTGCTGTTCAAGTCGCGACGCCGAACCTTCGAGCGCGCGCCGACGGCATCTGGCGGGTGATCACTTTCGTGGAGAGGGTACAGCGGGCTCCCTGACCGGGCCCGTCGGAGGCCGGGGCGCTGGTGCCCCGATCACGTCGACGGTCTCCTGGGGACCAGCTTGAACGCAGCCCGCGCCAGGCAGACCAGCTCGCCCTCGGCATCGGTGATCGTCCCCTCGCAGAAGGCGATTCGCGCCCCGCGGCGGATCAGCCGGCTTTCGATCGTCAGTTCCGACCTGGCGGCGGCGATGAAGTGCGTGCTCATCTCGATGGTGATCACGCCAGTGCCGAGTGGATCGTGCGAGCGGGCGGAGACACTCAGGATGAAGTCGAGCACCGACATCAGCACGCCGCCGTGATAGTCGCCGCGACTGTTCTCGAGGTACCGTGCCCGCGGCAGCCGCGCGATCACCCGGTCCCCTTCGAACGAGACCGGAACCAGGCCGAGGTGATGCATGAACGGGATGTCGAGGCCGAAATGCGGGTTCGGCGCGGCCAGCAAAGAGTCGGCCCCCGGTGTTTCAGTGCCCTTGGTACCGTGGGAGCCGACACCGGCCCGCTTTTCGTCACGATTCATTCGAGTGACCTCCTCAATCGCCGGCCCCGGGCTCGACGGCCGGCGACTTCGGCAGCCTCGACCCGGCCAGCGGGGGTTGGGGGCGCGGTGAACGCGCCAGCAGGAACATCAGCGAGCCGCCGACGGCCACGGCCGCGAGCAGCGTCAGCCCGAAGCGATAGTCCCCGGTCGCATCGGCCATCGCGCCAGCGACCATCGGCCCCAGGACCTGGCCGATGGCGGTGATCAACGTCGACAGCCCCAGTATCTTGCCGATCGCGCGCCGGCCGAAGAAGTCGGCGCGGATCGCCTGCATCAACGGACCCCGGATTCCCCAGGCCACGCCATGGAACACGGCGAAGGCGACCAGCATCGCCGGCCCGGTGGCGAACGCCAGCATCGCCAGCCCGAAGGCGTGCGACAGCATGCAGATCGCCGCGATCCAGCGCTTGTCGTAGCGATCGCCGATGACGCTGCCGGTCAGCACCCCGGCGACCTGGAGAATCGTCATCAGCGTGATGAACCAGGCGGCCTGGCCGACGCTGTAACCGAGCGATTCGCGCATGTGATTGATGGCGTGGACGTTGACGGCGGTCACCACCAGCAGGGCGATCGCATGACCGATCGAGACCAGCCAGAACGCCCCGGTCCGGATCGCCTCGCGGGCCGACAGGTCGTCGATCACCGGCGCCGGCAGCGGCTTGCCGGCGGCGTCGGTCAACGCTTGCGACGGCGCGATGCCGTCGATGTGGTCGCCGTGGTCCTCGGGCCGCCTGCGAAATATCCCCGCCAGCGGCCAGCCGACGACGATGATCACGATCGCGGATGCCATCGCCGTCTGGCGCCAGCCGATCGCGTCCATCGTCGCCGCGACTGCCGGGGTGATCACGCCGCCGAGCGCCAGGCCCAGGCCGACGAACGACAGCGCCCGCGCCCGGCGCCGTTCGAACCAGTGGATGATGGCCGCGTTCAACGGGAAGAAGCCGCAGAGGCTCGAGCCCAGCGCGATCAGCAGCACGGCGCCATAGAAGCCGAACAGCGTCTCGATCCAGCCCAGCGTGAAGAAGCCCAGCCCCATCACGATGACGCCGGCGCGGATCAGCTTGCGCGCGCCGTAGCGGTCGATGATCCAGCCGAGGATCGGCCCGATCAGCGCAGCCTCGGCCGACTGCAGCGCGGCGGCGGCCGAGATCGATGTCCGACTCCACCCCTTCTCGACGGTCAGCGCAGCGAAATAGGCACCGAACGCCTGGTGCAGGAGCCCCGCCTGGAGGAACTGCAGTCCGGCGCCGGCGGCGACCATCTTCCAGCCATGGAACACTTTCATCGCAGGCGGCGGGCGAGTGGCGTGAGCAGAAGCGGCGCGAAATACATCGGGATCTGGGCGACGCCGACATAGAGGTCGAACGCCGCGCCAGCGGTCCCGCCGGTGACCGCCAGCATCAGCCCGAGGTTGCGATTGCCGGCCAGCAGTGCAGCGGCGAGCGCCGTGTCGCGGCCCTTTCGACTGAACAGCAGCACGCCGGCAGCATGCCCGAGCACGGCGACGACGCAGGCGAGGACGAGAAGTCCCGCGATCTGCGCCGGGTCCGAGAGCAGCCGCACCGTCACGCCATCCATCACCGCGACCGCGAAGACCACGAGCACCACGACGTTGAGCCCGGCAAGCAGGCCGTCGTTGCGGGCCAGGCGCGCCGGGCCGAAACCGGCTCGTAACGCCCCGGCCAGCACGAACGGCGTAACGACCACCACGAGCACCCGGACGAAGAACGATCCGAGGTCGACGGCCACGCCGCTGTCGGCGAGCAGCACCGCGACCACCGCGGTCAGCGTCAGCGGCAGCAACAGCGTCGCGGCGACGGTCACGATCATCGACAACACGCCATCGATCCCGACGATCAGCGCGAAGGCGGCCGCCGACCCGATCGGCGGAGCCGCGAGCTGCAGCACCAGGATCCGGCCGACGGCGTCCGAGACCCAGCCCGTGCGCCAGACCAACCAGGCCACGACGGGGCTCGCCACCAGCAGGCAGGCGACCAACAGCGCCGGAAGCCGTGGCGACGACAGCCTTCGGCCGAGCCGCTGCCAATCGAGTCGCACCAGCGCCGCGGTCAGTGTGCCGATCACCGCGGCCGTGACCATCGGCCGCAGCCAGCCGGCCAGCGGCGGGACGACGATGCCGACGAAGACCCCGGCCGGCAACGCCCAGCGCGCCTGCCGTCCGAGCCACTCGAGAATGGCGCGCATTCCGGGAATGGTCGCAGAAAACCGCCGCCCAGTTACCATCGACGGCCATGTTCTACGAACCGCGCCTGCGCAACCACGGCCTGCGCCACGATCCGTTCAAGGCGCTGGTGGTCCCGCGCCCGATCGGCTGGATCGGCACCGTCGACGCCGTTGGCCGGCCGAACCTCGCGCCGTACAGCTTCTTCAACGCCGTCGCCGACCGCCCGCCGATGGTGGTGTTCTCTTCGGCGGGCCGCAAGCACTCGGTCGCCAACATCGAGCAGACCGGCGAATTCACCTGTTCGCTGGCCGGCTATGGCCAGCGCGCGGCGATGAACATGACGTCGGCAACCGTGGCCGCCGGCGTCGACGAGTTCGCGCTCGCGGGTCTCGAGCCCGAGCCCTCGCTGCGCGTCAAGCCGCCGTGGGTCAAGGGAGCACCGGCGGCACTCGAATGCCGGCTGTGGCGCGTCGTCGAACTGCCGCCGTCGGACCCGGAGCGCGGCGATGCCCACCGACTGGTGATCGGCGAAGTGATCGGCATCCACGTCGGCGACGGCTACATCCGCGAAGGTCGCGTCGATACCGGGGCCATGCGGGCGCTGTCGCGGCTGGGCTACATGGACTACGCCGTCCTCGAGGCCGCGACGATCTTCACCATGAACCGGCCGGAGGTCGGTGCCGACGGCCGGTCGGCGACGGTGTCCGACGCACCCTGGGACGGCGTCTACCGCTGAGATGCTGTCGAGCGGGCCCGTCCTGCGCGATATCGTCCTCGTCGGCGGCGGCCACAGTCACGTCGGCGTCCTGCGCCGATTCGCGATGCGGCCCGAGCCCGGGGTCAGGCTGACGCTGATCGGCAGCGACACCGACACGCCCTACTCGGGGATGCTGCCCGGCTACGTCGCCGGCCACTACCGTTTCGACGAGGTCCATATCGACCTGCGCCGGCTCGCGGGTTTCGCTGGCGCGCGCTTCCTCGACGATCGCGTCGTCGGCCTCGATCGCGCCCGCAAGCGCGTGCTCTGCGCGCGTCGTCCGCCGATCCACTACGACCTGGTCTCGATCAACACCGGATCGGCGCCACGGATCGACGACGTCGAAGGCGCGGAGCTGGTGATTCCGGTCAAGCCGATCCACGCCTTCGACGGCCGCTGGAAGGTGCTGCTCGAACGGGTCCGAGACCGGACGGTCAGGCGGCTGGCCGTCGTCGGCGGTGGCGCCGGCGGCGTCGAACTGACGCTGGCGTTGCACCATCGATTGCGCGCCGAGTTGCGCCGCCAGGGAGGCGAGCCGGAGGCGCTGTCGTTCCAGTTGTTCACCGCCGACGATCGGCTGCTGCCGACGCACAACCATCGGGTCCGACGGGCGTTCGAGCGGGTGTTCGATGCGCGCGCCATCGCGGTTCATCGCGACGCGCGTGTCGTCCGTGTGACGATTGCAGCGCCGACGACCGCTTCGGCGCGAACGGCTGAAGCACGGACAGCCGCGGCGCCGATCGACGGTGACACCGCCGGCCGCGTGATCCACTGCGCCGATGGCCGGACCTTCGCCCTCGACGAGGTCATCTGGGTCACGCAGGCCCGAGGGCCGGCATGGCTGCGCGAGACCGGGTTGGCGCTCGACGACAGCGGCTTCATTCGCGTCGGACCGACACTGCAGGCGATCGACGATCCGCGGATCTTCGCCGCCGGCGACGTCGCCGCGATGGACAGCAGCCCGCGCGAGAAGGCCGGCGTCTACGCCGTCCGACAGTCGCGGCCACTCGCCGACAACCTGCGTCGCGCAATCCGCGGGCAACCGCTGCGTCCAATCCGGCTGCAACGTGCGGCGCTGGCATTGATCTCCACCGGCAACCGTCACGCCGTCGCCTCGCGCGGCGCGCTGTACGCTGAAGGCGACTGGTTGTGGCGGTGGAAGGACTGGATCGACCGGCGCTTCATCCGGCAATTCACCGCGTTGCCGCCGATGGATGCGGCCGACGATCGCGGCCCGCTGCGCAGTGCCATCGACGCCGCGATGGCCGCCGCGCGCCGGTCTCGACCACCGCCGCTGCAACTGACTGCCGCCGAGGCCCGCGAGGCGATCACCGCGGCCGGCATGCGCTGCGGCGGCTGCGGCGCCAAAGTCGGCGCCACCGTGCTGTCGCGGGCGTTGAACTCGCTGCAACCACTGGTTCGCGACGATGTCGTCGTCGGGCTCGATAGTCCCGATGACGCGGCGATCGTCCGCGTGCCCGACGGCCAGGCGCTGGTCCAGTCGGTCGATTTCTTTCGTGCCTTCATCGACGACCCCTGGACCTTCGGGAGGATCGCCGCCAACCACGCCCTCGGTGACATTTACGCGATGGGTGCGAAGCCGCAGACGGCGACGGCGATCGTCACCGTGCCGCCCGGCATCGAGGCGCAGGTCGAGGAACTGCTCGCGCAGCTGCTCGGCGGCGCCGTCGACGTGCTGAACGCAGCCGGCTGCGCACTCGTCGGCGGCCACACCGGCGAAGGGGCCGAGCTCGCGCTCGGCTTCGCCATCAACGGCCTGATCGACGCCGATCTGCGCGCGCTCCAGCGCAAGTCCGGCATGCGCCCGGGAGACGCGCTGATTCTCGCGAAACCGCTCGGCACCGGGATACTGCTCGCCGCCCATGCCCGGATCGCCGCACGCGGCCGCTGGATCGATGCAGCGCTGTCCTCGATGACGGTGTCCAGCGGGCCGGCCGCCCGCTGCCTCGCCGACCATGGCGCCCGCGCGACCACCGACGTCACCGGCTTCGGGCTGCTCGGCCACCTGGTCGAGATGACCGCCGCATCGGGCGTTGCGGCGCGGATCTCGCTGTCGGCCCTGCCGCTGCTCGACGGTGCTCGCGAGATGTCGGCCGCCGGGTTCCAGAGCTCGCTGGCGCCGGCCAACGTCCGGCTTCGGCATGCGGTCGACGATCCGGACCGGGTGGCGAACGACGCCCGCTACCCGCTGCTGTTCGACCCGCAGACCGCTGGTGGGCTGCTGGCGGCGGTGCCGGTCGATCGAGTCGACGCGTGCCTCGGTGCCCTCCGTCGCGCGGGCTATCGGCAGGCGTCGCGCATCGGCGAGGTTGTCGTCCGCACCGATCGCGAATGGGCGGTCCAGGTGCTCAGCTGACCGTGCCCTGGGCGTGCGCTGAACGGTCGACGGCGATGCGGACCGACGGCCGCAACGACGGCAGGCACGCGAGCCATTGCAACAACTCGTTCACTCTCGGGGTGCCGCCCTTCTGCCGCAGCGATCGCGCCTGGGTACGCACCGTCGAGAGGTGCGTGCCCAACTGGCGGGCGATCGCCGACGGAGCCATCCCACGGGCCAGCAGGCCAAGCACCTCGCCCTCGCGCGGTGACAGTCGCAGCAACCGCGAGACGGCGCGCCGGCTCTCGGAATCCATCGGCGCGGATCGCTGCGACCGGACCGTGAGGCCGCCGCCGTCGGCGGCGGGAACGAGCGCTGCGATCGGGCGGGAGCCGCCGGTGCCCAGGCGAACGAGCACGGTCCGTCGCGTACGCATGGCGTCGGCCAGCGCCGCGCGCCAGCGATCACGTTGCGCCGGATCGGACGGCCGGACGAAACCGTCGCAGGCCTCGAGCAGGCAACCGTCGTTCGACGCCTCGTCGAGCAGCATGGACGGGTCGCATTCGATTTCGAGCAGGCGCCCGATCGGATCGACGTGGTAGTCGGCG
>JBEVJQ010000175.1:0-8076 GCA_040510055.1 Burkholderiaceae bacterium
CGCGCGAAGCCGGTGAGACGCGTGAAGCCGGCGAGACGCGTGAAGCTGCGGCGCGCGGCGCCGGACGACGGGTAAGGCGCAGGCGAAGCGAGGCTCATCGGCAGCTCCTGGGTATCCGAGGGTTCAGTCGATACGGACCGTCGCCGGATCGAATTCCGCCTTCGGGTACTCGAGGTCGAGCTTTTCGAGTGTATCGACGAGGATCCGCATGATGGCATAGTCGCGATACCACTTGTGGTTGGCCGGGATGACGAACCAGGGCGCGTGGGCGCGATCGGTCTCGACGATGGCATCGCGAAAGGCGCGCATGTATTGCGGCCAGCGCTTGCGCTGCTCGAGGTCGTGGGCGTCGAACTTCCAGTTCTTCTCCGGTTCGTCGAGGCGAGCCTGCAGTCGCCGCTTCTGTTCGTCACGATCGATGTGCAGGTAGAACTTGACGATCGACGTGCCCTCGTCTGCCAGCAGCTTCTCGAACGCACGAATGTGTTCGTATCGCCGCTGCCAGACCTTCTTCGGCACCAGTTCGTTGACCCGCACGACCAGCACGTCCTCGTAGTGCGAGCGATTGAAGATGACGATCTCGCCCTTGGCCGGTACTTGGGCGTGGACGCGCCAGAGGTAGTCGCGCGCCAGTTCGCCCTTGGATGGGGCCTCGAACCGCGCGACCCGGATGCCGGCCGGGTTGACGCAGGAGAAAACCTTGCGGATCGCACCGTCCTTGCCACCGGTGTCCATCGCCTGCAGAACGACCAGCAGGCGGTGGGCGGAACCGGCGAACAGCCGCTCCTGCAGGTCGACCAACTGGTCACGCAGATCTTCGGTGGCCTTGCGCGCGTCCCGTTCGTCGCCGTCGAGCCCCGGTGTCTGGTCGCCCGGGAACGTCTCGAGAACGTCGACCGCAGATTTCGGATCGAGATGCCAGCTGGCGAGCTTCTTCATCCCCGTGACCGGTCCGCCCGCTGATCGGGTCGATCGTCGAGCGGAACGGCGCGAGCTGGTCCGATTCCGTTGGCCGCATCGTCGGGTCGCGCGAACGCCTCGAGCACGACGACTTTCTGCGGGTTGCGCGGCGGAATCGTCTCGGGTGTCCCGGGTTCGGCGCCGTCATCGGCCCCTTCCCCGATGTTGCCGGGACCGGGGCCCCCGCCGTCTTCCGGCGACTCCACAGGATCGCCGCTCAGCTTGTGCAATGCCACGGCTCCGATCACCACCTCCTCGTCTGCGACTGGCGCCAGATCGGACAACGAGGCCGCGGCGACGATGCGCGCGCCGGTCCGCTCCGTGAAGGCTCGGGCGAGAGTGTCGTCGACCGGGCCACCGACGATCACCGCAGCCCGCAACCCCAGGTTGCCGGGCCCGGGCAGCGCCCCGGCAGCGACCATCCTCTCGAGGGCATCGGGGCTGGCGAACAGCAGGGTCGGCGTGCGGCCCTCGAGGTGATCGGGCCGCTCACCCGTCAGGCGTGACCGCCACGCCGTCGGCCCCGATTCCTCGGCGATCAGGATCAGCGTGGCGCCGACCGCCAGCGCCGGCAACATCATGTGTTCGAGCATCGCCGGCTCGCAGAGCCGACCGGACGACAGGCAGCGATCACCGGGTTCGATCGCAACCCGTGCGCTGGCCGGCGAAGAATCAGCGACGGCATCGAACCAGGCGTGGCTGCGCGCGCCGTCGGACAATCTGCAGATCATCGAGCGTCGTGGCCGTGGCCGCGGCTCGGCTTCCTCGTCGAGCGACAGCAGGACGGCGATGTCACCGCCCTCGGCCAGCGGGGCCTCGGAGATGTCGACACGGGCGAGCGAGTCGACCCGCTGCAGCAGGCCATCGAAAGCCGGATAGAGCGAGCGCGACACCACCAGCAGCCGCGCCTCGCTTTCGCGCAGCAAGGCTTCGTATCCTGCCGAGTCGAGGTGCGTGTCGGGACAGACCGGCGTCGCGCCGGCCTGAAGCGTACCCATGAACGCGGTCGGCCAATCGATGGTGTCGAGCAGGCAGAGCATCACGCGGTCACCCGCAGCCACGCCGGCGCGGACCAGGCCGGCGCTGAACCGGCTGCAGCGCTCGGACAACGCGGCGAAGCTGATCGAGGTCAAATCGTCGACGATCGCGATCCGGTCGCGACGGTCAGGCTGACCGATCCGTTCGAGCAGGTCGCCCACGCCGTGGCTGGGTTCGTGCTCGGCCCCTGGGCCGTGAACGGGCGGCGCTTCGCTCGCTTCCAGCGGACTCACCCGCAAGTGTCCTTTGTCACGAGTGCGTGCATCGCGCTTTCGCCCCGATGGCGATTTCGGCCGGTGGCCGGTGCGGGTGATGCGAGGGCATCAGGCCGCGGAACGCGACCACGGGCCGGGACGATCAGTCACGCGACTGCCGTAGGCGGGCTCGTGGCGGAAGTTGTGCTCGATCCGGGTCATTACGCTGGCCAGGACCTGGTCAGGGGTCCGCGCCTCGGTCTCCACCCAATGATCGGCCTGGATGAACTCGGCGTCATCGGGTGCCGCCTGACGCAACCAGACCGTGACGCACCGCTGGTGCAGCAGTCGCATCAGGTCGGCATCGGCAGCCGGAAGATCACCCAGTGCCAGCACGCAGCGCCGGTGCGAGGCGGTCAAGCGCAGCAAGGCTCGGCGCTGGGCATCGCGACAGACCTCGGCGCCCAGTTGCCGCAACGCGTCCGGTGCCTCGGCACCGAGATCGTCGCGAACCTCGCGCCCAATGTCGAGCAGCGGCACGGCGAGGGTCGTCGCCAAGGACTGCGAGAGGTCGCGCAGCGCCGCGACCGCGCTCGGCGCCGGCATCGACAGCAGCGCGATCCGCGTCGGCCGGCTCGTCAGCTGCTCGGCCGGCTCGGCCACCAGACGCGGCAGATCGACGCGCAGCACCCGTGCCACGCGCCGGATCAGCAAAATCGAAATGTTGCCGTCGCCGGCCTCGAGTTGGGCAAGGTAGCGCTCGGACAAGCCCGAGCGTTCGGCCAGCTGTTTACGGGTCATCGAGATGGCGTGGCGGCAGTGCCGCACACGGCGACCAACCTCGACCAGGAAGTCTCGTTCGTCCTCGGGCTTGAGAGCGGCGTCTTGTTGGGACATCGAACCCCCAATGAGCGGCGAGTCAGCGGCAGCGGGCGATTCAATTCAATATAACCGATGCGCGCGCAGTTCAGGAGTCGCTCGCGCGGGTGAGGCGGTCGTTTACGCCTGCCCAGTCGGCGTGGTGCGGGGGTTGCTCGATCACGATGCCGTCGCATCCGAGCGCATCGAGGGCGCGCAGACCGTCGTAGAGGCCATGGGCGAACGCGCGCGGATCGTCGGGGCGCTGACGCCAGATCAAAGTCGGGGCAGCCTGCGCCGGTCCGGCCGCCGCGGGTACCGCCTGCGCCGGGTCGGCCGCCACCGGCGCTGCACCGGTCGGCACAGGGAGCTGCGGTCGCTCGCGGCTCCAGACTGCCAGGCGCGCGCCGGTCGCGAGCCGGGCGGCCAGTTCGCGTTCGAGCCGTTCCGGCGGACAGAGCGTGACGCGGGTGATCGGCGCGTAGTGGCTGCGCAGACTGCCGGGAACGCGTGGCACGTCGCCGGCAGCAACGACGACGGGCCTGGCCGAAGACCTGGCAGCCGGCGCGGTCGCGGACGCGGTTGCAGACGCATTCCCACACTCGGTTGCAGACGCAGTTGCCGCCTCCGATGCAGACGCGCTCGTAGACGCGGTCGACGGCGACGCGGTGGACGGCGCCGCGGCCAATGACGGCGCGGCCGACGACGGCGCGGCTGACGACGACGCGGCTGACGACGACGTGGCTGACGACGACGCGGCCGACGACGACACGGCCGACGACGACAGCACGGCATCGATCTGCGCGGCGGTGATCGCACCCGGCCGCAGCACGCGGGTGGTGGGACCGCTGACGTCGACGATCGTCGACTCGATTCCGACATCGCTGTCGCCGCCTTCGAGGACCAGAGCCACGTCGGCGCCGAGGTCGTCGCGGACGTGCGCAGCCCGCGTCGGGCTCACGCGACCGAAGCGGTTCGCCGACGGCGCCGCCAGTCCGGCGATGCCACGCGTCAGGGCGGCCCCGAGCACGGCCCGCGCCACCGGATGCGATGGCGCACGCAGCGCGATCGTCGGCTGGCCGGCGCAGGCCCACGGCGGCGCCGTCGGCAGTCGTTCGAGGACCAGGGTCAACGGCCCCGGCCAGAACGCGTCGGCCAGGCGCTGCGCCCGATCGTCGCCGGCGGCACTCCACCAGGCCCATTTCATCGCCACGTGGGCGTCGTGGACGTGGACGATCAGCGGATGATCGACGGGCCGGCCCTTGATCCGGTAGATCCGCGCCACGGCGTCGCGATTGCCGGCATCGGCCGCGAGGCCGTAGACGGTCTCCGTCGGCAACCCGATTGCGTCGCCGGCGGCGAGCAACTCGACCGCCCGCTCGATGGTGGCATCGTCTGCCGGACGCGGCGAAGCAGGACCGATCATCGCACCGGCACCTGGGCAATCAGCGGCGCCAGCAGCCGTGCATCGTCCTCCAGCGTCGCCACGGGCGCGCCGACCAGCGTCAGGTGACCCATCTTGCGACCCCGGCGCGGATCTTCCTTGCCGTAGAGGTGCAGCCTGGCGCGCGGATGCGCGAGCAAGGTCGTCCAGTCCGGCTCGCGACGCTGGTCGCCGCCGTCGGCGTCGGCCGCGAACCAGGCGTCGCCGAGGATGTTCAGCATGATCGCCGGGGTCAACGAGTCGGTCGAACCGGGCGGTAGCCCCGCCAGCAGGCGCGCCTGCTGCTCGAACTGGCTGGTGACGGATGCATCGAGGCTGTAGTGGCCCGAGTTGTGCGGCCGCGGCGCCATCTCGTTGGCGATGACCTCACCGTCGCAGAGCAGGAAGAACTCGACGCAAAGCACGCCGACGTAGCCCAGTTGCCCGGCGATCGCGCGCGCGCCGGCGATCGCCTGCTGCTCGACCACGGGTTCGAGCCCCGACGGTACCCGCGTCATCGCGAGGATGCCATCGCGATGCCAGTTGCGGCCGACCGGGTAGTGGACCATCGCGCCGTCGGCAGCGCGCGCCACCAACACCGACAGTTCGGCAGCCAATGCCAGCCGTCGCTCGAGCACCGCAGGGACGGCGCCGAAGCGTTCGAACGCGGCGACCACATCGTCGACCGATTCCACAGTCTCCTGCCCCTTGCCGTCGTACCCGAGGCGGGCGACCTTCAGGATTCCGGGCAGCAGCGACCGATCGACGGCGCGGGCTTCGGCGATCGTCCGGACCACGGCGTGCGGTGCCACCGCCACGCCGGCCTCGGCGATGAAGCGCTTCTCGGCGATCCGGTCCTGTGCGACGGCCACGGCCGCCGCCGAGGGGTGAACGCGGATCCGGCCGGCCAATGCGGCGAGGGCCGCCGACGGCACGTTCTCGAATTCGGTGGTCGCTGCCTGGCAGCGGTCTGCAACCTTCGCCAGCGCCGCTTCATCGTCGTAGTCGGCGCGCAGATGGCAGTCGGCGACGGCCCCGGCCGGACTGCTTTCGGCTGGGTCGACGACGCAGACTCGATATCCGAGCGACTGCGCCGCCACGCAGAACATCCGCCCGAGTTGGCCGCCACCCATGATCGCGAGCCAGCTACCGGGCGGCAGGGGCGATTGCACCGACGGGCGGGCGCGCTTTCCGCCGTCAGCGCCCGAGGGCCGTCCGGCGGTCGTCATCGTCGCATCACGATCGCGGCAGCGTCATCGCCGAGGCCCGGGCCGTCTGCTCGCGACGCCACTCGTCGAGGGCCGCGGCAAGCGCCGGCTCGGTGATGGCAAGCACTGCGACCGCGAACAAGGCCGCGTTGACGGCTCCGGCCTCGCCGATGGCGAAGGTCGCCACCGGAATTCCGCGCGGCATCTGAACGATCGACAACAGCGAGTCCTGGCCGTGGAGGTGACGCGTCGGCACCGGGACGCCGAGGACCGGGACCGGGGTCTTGGCCGCCAGCATCCCCGGCAGGTGGGCGGCGCCACCGGCGCCGGCAATGATCGCCGCCAGCCCTCGGTCGCGGGCCGTCGCGGCATAGTCGAACATCGCATCGGGCATCCGGTGAGCCGAAACGACGCGCGCCTCGGAAGCGACGGCGAAACGGTCGAGGGTCTCGACGGCGTGGCGCATGACCTCCCAGTCGCTGTCGCTGCCCATGACGACACCGACCCGCGGCGCGCCGCCGCCGGCGGTTCGAGTCGGGCCATCGCTTGCTGTCCGTCGCTTCGCCGTCATCGCCCGTCGATCCCGGTCAGAATCCTGGTGTCCTGGTCGCTGATGATTGGCATCGAGGCGTTTCGCAACTGGACATCAGCGAAACGGACGGCCGGTGATCTTCTCGTAGGCCTCGCGATAGCGCGCGGTGGTGGCATTGATCACGTGAGCTGGCAACTTCGGTGCCGGCGCCCGCTTGTTCCAGCCCTCGACCGATTCGAGGTAGTCGCGGACGAACTGCTTGTCGAAACTCGGTGGCGAGCTCCCGGTCCGATACTGGTCGGCCGGCCAGAACCGCGACGAGTCAGGCGTCAACACTTCGTCCATCAGGTACAGACGGCCGTCGGCATCGGTCCCGAACTCGAACTTGGTATCGGCGATGATGATGCCGCGACTGGCGCCGTACTCGGCTGCCCGGCGATAGAGCGCCAGGCTCGTCTCCCGGATCCGTTCGGCGAGATCGCGCCCGCAGCGCTCGACCACGTCGTCGAACGTGATGTTCTCGTCGTGCTCGCCGAGATCGGCCTTGGCTGCCGGCGTGAAGATCGGGCGCTCGAGTCTCGCCGCCTGGGCTAGGCCCGGCGGCAGCGGGACGCCGCAAACGGCGCCCGTGGACTTGTAGTCGTTCCAGCCCGAGCCGGCGAGGTATCCCCGGACCACCGCCTCGATCAGGATCGGTTGCAGGCGCTTGACGACCATCGAGCGACCCGAGGTCTGCGGGATGTCTTCGGCCGCGACCACCGTCTCCGGCCTGATGCCGGTCAGGTGGTTGGGCACGATGTCCGAGAGGCGCTCGAACCAGAACAGGGCCAGGGCGTTGAGTACCCGGCCCTTGTCGGGAATCGGCTCGCTCAGCACCACGTCGAATGCCGACAGGCGGTCCGTGGTGACGATCAACATCCTGTCGTCGCCGAGCGCATAGTTGTCCCGGACCTTGCCGCGGTGGAGCAACGGCAGGCTGACGAGCGATGACTGGTACAACGCCGTCATCGGCCGACTCCGCTGGTCGATCCGCCGGCAGACGACCCGCTCGCGCTCGATCGCGACCCTCCGGCGATCGCGCCGCCGATCCGGCCTTGACCATCGCGCCAGCGCGCCAGCCAGCGCAAGCCAGCCGACGTATCGCCGCGCGGACGATATTCGCAACCGACCCAACCGTCATAGCCGAGTGAATCGATGACGTCGAACAGATGACCGAATGCGACTTCACCCTCGTCGGGTTCCTGTCGCTTGGGCACACCGGCGATCTGGAAGTGGTCGACGCCCGGCAGGTGACGGCGGATCCGGGCCTCCAGGTCACCTTCGACGACTTGGCAGTGATAAAGGTCCATCTGCACCTTCAGGTTGGGCGCGGCGACGTCGGCCACGAGCCGATGGGCATCGGCCTGCCGGTTGAGGAAATAGCCGGGAACGTCGCGACGGTTGATCGGTTCGACCAGCAGTGTCACACCCCTGCGGGCACAGCGCCCTGCGGCCAGGGCCAGATTGTCGCGCATGACCGACCATTGCCGGCCGGCGGTGACGTCGGCGGTCACCAGCGACGGAACCTCGAGGCCGGCCATCGCATGCAACCGTGGGCAACCCAGGGCTTCGGCATAGTCGAGCGCGCGGTCGACCCCGTCCTGGAAGGCTCGCTCGCGGCCCGGTACGGCCGCGAGCCCACGCTCGCCGGCATCGAGATCGCCTGGCACCGTGTTGAACAGCACCAGTTGCAGGCCGTTGGCGACGAGGCGGTCGCGGATCGCCCCTGGTTCGAAGGAATAGGGAAACGCGAACTCGACGGCGACGAAGCCGTCGTTCGCGGCCGCATCGAACCGGTCGAGGAACGGCCGGTCGGCATAGAGC
>JBEVJQ010000176.1:0-9573 GCA_040510055.1 Burkholderiaceae bacterium
AGGAGGATTTCCGATGGCGCTCGACAAACCCTATCTGGACATCCCGGGAACGACGGTCTTCGATGCCGACATGTCGCGACTGGGCTTTCACCTCAACCAGTTCTGCATGTCGCTGATGAAGGCCGACAATCGCGAAGCGTTCAAAGCCGACGAGCGCGGCTACCTCGATCGCTACCCGATGACCGAGGAGCAAAAGCAGGCGGTGCTGGCGCGCGACTTCAACCGGATGATCGCGCTCGGCGGCAATATCTACTTCCTGGCGAAAATCTTCTCGACCGATGGCCAGAGCTTCGAGCTCGCGGCCTCGCGGATGACCGGCGTGACCCAGCCCGAGTACCGGGAGATGATGCTCAGTGGCGGCCGTCCACCCGACGGCAACCGTTACGTCCATGAGTGGGAGGCGTCCGGTAAGCTGCCGCCGCGCGCGACCGCGGGCGGTAGCGTGACGCCGCACCCGACCGGGAGCGGCCGCGACGGCGGCGAGACGGCAATGACACCGGCGGTGGCCCACAGCACCGTGACGGAAGCCACGAACAAGGACGGAGGCAGGCGCTGATGGCACGGATCACCGGCTCGCTCTACACCTCGCATGTGCCGGCGATCGGCGCGGCGATAGACCTGGGCAAGACCCAGGAGGATTACTGGAAGCCCTGTTTCGCCGGCTACGAGTTCTCCCGCCGCTGGGCACAGGAGAACCTGCCGGACGTGGTCTTCCTCGTCTTCAACGATCATGCCACGGCGTTCAGCCTCGAGATGATCCCCACATTCGCCATCGGCACGGCCGCCTCGTACGAGCCGGCCGATGAAGGCTGGGGCCCGCGCAAGGTACCGAGGGTCCACGGCCATCCAGAACTGGCCGCGCACATCGCCCAGTCGCTGATCCAGTCCGAATTCGACCTGACGCTGGTCAACAAGATGGACGTCGACCATGGGCTGACCGTGCCGCTGTCGCTGATCTATGGTCAGCCCGATGCCTGGCCCGTGAAGGTGATTCCGTTCGCCGTCAACGTCGTCCAATACCCGCCACCGAGCGGGATGCGCTGCTACAAACTCGGACAGGCATTGAAGCAGGCAATCGAGAGCTTCGACGACGATCTCGACGTCCAGGTCTGGGGGACGGGTGGGATGAGTCACCAGCTCCAGGGCCCGCGCGCTGGTTTGATCAACCAGCAGTTCGACCAGCAGTTCCTCGAGAACCTGGTCAAGGACCCGGAGGCCGCTGCCCGGATTCCGCACATCGAATACATCCGCGAGTCGGGCTCGGAGGGCATCGAGCTCGTGATGTGGCTGATCGCCCGTGGTGCCATGGGCAAGGTAACCGAGCGCCATCGCTTCTATCACGTACCAGCCTCGAACACGGCCGTCGGCCACCTGATCCTGGAGAACCAGCGATGACCCAAGCGATTCGCGTCTGCCTTGCCGGTGCCGGCGCGTTCGGCATCAAGCACCTCGACGGCATCCGCAACATCGACGGCATCGAGGTCACCTCGGTCGTCGGGCGCCGGATGGATGCAACGCGCGAGGTGGCCGAGAAATACGGCGTCGGGCACGTCGCCACCGACCTCGCCGACAGCCTGGCGCGGCCCGATGTCGACGCCGTGATCCTGTGCACGCCGACGCAGGTCCACGCCGAACAGGCGATCCAGTGCCTGAAGGCCGGCAAGCACGTCCAGGTCGAGATCCCGATGGCCGACAACCTGGCCGACGCCCGGGCAGTGGTCGACCTGCAGAAGCATACCGGCCTGGTCGCGATGGCCGGCCACACGCGCCGCTTCAATCCGAGCCATCAGTGGATCCAGCGGCGGATCCGCAAGGGCGAGCTGAAGGTCCAGCAGATGGACGTCCAGACCTACTTCTTCCGTCGGACCAACATGAATGCGCTCGGCCAGGCCCGCAGCTGGACCGATCACCTGCTCTGGCACCATGCCTGCCACACCGTCGACCTGTTCCAGTACCAGACCGGCGAGGTCGCCAACCGCGTTCACGCGATGCAGGGACCGATCCATCCGGAACTGGGAATCGCGATGGACATGTCGGTGCAAATGAAGACCCCCACGGGCGCGATCTGCACCTTGAGCCTGTCGTTCAACAACGATGGCCCGCTCGGCACGTTCTTCCGCTACATCTGCGACAACGGCACCTACCTGGCGCGCTACGACGACCTGTTCGACGGCCACGACAAGCAGATCGATGTCTCGAAGGTCGACGTCTCGATGAACGGGATCGAATTGCAGGATCGGGAGTTCTTCGCCGCGATCCGCGAGGGACGCGAGCCCAATTCGAGCGTGGCGCAAGTGCTGCCGGCGTACCAGAAACTGCACGAACTCGAGCAGACGCTGGGCTGAGACCGGGACCGCTGGCCAACCGCCGGGCTGGAGCCACCAGCCCGGTGTGTTGTTCGGATCAGCTTCCGAACACGCGCTTCAGGATCGATGATCCGGTGCCGACCGGATCGTTGCGGATCGCTTTTTCTTCCTCGGCGATCATCAGGTAGAGCCCGTCGACAGCCTTGCGCGTCACGTACCCCTCGATCGTCGTCGCGTCGCCCTTCAGCAGTCCCATCGATTTGGCCTGGCCGGCGAGCGAGTTGTACTGCCGCGCGAGTCCGATCTGATTCGTGGTCTTGATGACGATCGGCAAGAACTTCTGCAGCAGTTGGGCATCGGTCCTGGTGCGAAAGAACTGCGTGACCGAGTCCTCGCCACCGGAGACGATGGCCTTGGCATCGGTGACCGACATCCGCTTGATGGCATCGACCAACAGCGGCCGAGCTTCCGTCACCGCCGACTCGGCAGCGCGGTTCATCCCGACCTCGAGCTTCTGGAAATCCTCTCCGCGGCCGACCAGCTTCATCGCCCGCTCGGCCTGTTTGAGTCCGTCGGGCAACGGGATCCGGACCCGCGGCTCGCCGAGAAAGCCGTCGGTCGTCCCGAGCCGCGCGATCGCTTGCTGGGCGCCGCGGTCGAGCGCCGCGCGCAGGCCCGCGGTCGCATCGCCGTTGGTGACGCCAGACAGGTCGAGTGCCGCGCTCGGGTCGGCGTACACCCCGACCGCGACCGCCAGCAACGCGTTCGCGGCGACGCCGCTCAAGGCCGCCAGCCGGGGCCGCGACCAACGCGGTGAAGGACAAGGGTTCATGCCGTCACAACCGGAAGATTCACGCCGTCACGACCGAAAGAGTCACGCCGTCACGCCGCCACGACAGGGAAGATTCATGCCGCCACGACCAGGTCGAAGACGAGTCGCCGCGGCGCGTCGCGCGCGTCACCGGCGACGACCGGCCGGTCACTGGCGAGCGCCAGCGACTGGTTCGAGCGGCCCAGGGCCCGCCAGAGGAAGTCGCGACCATTGTCCTCGGCCCGTTCTGGCAGGAACATCTGCGAGGTCACCAGCGCGCGATCGTCGCGACGGACCCGGACGTGAATGTGCGGCGTGCGACCGGGATAGGGGACCGGTTCGATGGTCTCGAACACATAGGCCCCTTGAGCATCGGCGAGTTGCCAGCCGAAGCCGGCGAAGTCGGGATCGCGATCGTCGGACGCGCCGTCCCGCGGGTGGTGGTAATGACCGCGGGCATCGCACTGCCAGATCTCGACCCGCGCGCCGGCCAGCGGCCGGCCATTGGCGTCGACGATCCGGCCGGACAATTCCAGCGGCTTGCCGGATGGCGCCGCGGACCCGGCGCGCAGGCTGCGGACCGGCAACGGCTGGAACGCCGGCGGATAGAACGGTCCCTCGGTCATCGACGGCGTCAGCGGCAGCGGGCTCGCGTCCGATCGCCCGATGATGCGAGCCACGGCCTCGCGCGGCGCGCCGGCCGCCGCAGTCGCGAGCCCGGCCGCCCCTGCCATCTGGCCGAGCCCGCGGCGCAGGTAGCGGCGCCGGGCGACCGCCGTCCGATCGGGTGGTGCAGATCGCGCCATCGGATCAGGCCGTCCCGCCGACGGTCAACCCCTCGATCCGCAGCGTCGGCTGGCCGACGCCAACCGGCACGCTCTGGCCGTCCTTGCCGCAGACACCGACCCCTGCGTCCAGCTTCATGTCATTGCCGATCATCGTCACCCGGGTCAGGGCATCGGGGCCGTTGCCGATCAACGTCGCACCCTTGACCGGGTACTTGATCTTGCCGTTCTCGACCCAGTACGCCTCGGAGGCGGAGAACACGAACTTGCCGTTGGTGATGTCGACCTGGCCGCCGCCGAAGTTGGCTGCATACAGCCCGCGATCGAGCGACGCAATGATCTCCTTGGGCGAGCGGTCGCCGGCCAGCATGTAGGTGTTCGTCATCCGCGGCATCGGCAAATGGGCGAACGATTCGCGCCGGCCGTTGCCGGTGACCGGGACCTTCATCAGCCGGGCATTGAGCGTGTCCTGGAGGTAACCCTTCAACACCCCATCCTCGATCAGGACGTTGTACTGCGTCGGATTGCCCTCGTCGTCGATATTGAGCGACCCGCGCCGATCCTTGAGCGTGCCGTCATCGACGACCGTAACCCCCTTGGCCGCCACGCGTTGGCCGATGCGGCCGGCGAAGGCCGATGACTTCTTGCGATTGAAGTCGCCCTCGAGCCCGTGGCCGATCGCCTCGTGCAGCAACACCCCGGGCCAGCCCGGCCCGAGAACGACGCTCATGACGCCCGCCGGCGCCGGACGCGATTCGAGATTCGTGAGCGCGGAGGCCACGGCTTCGTTGACATAGCGCTCGATGGTCGGATCGTCGAAGTAGTCGAGTTCGTAGCGGCCGCCACCACCAGAGTGCCCCTGCTCGCGACGACCGTCCTGCTCGACGATCACCTGGACCGAGACCCGCACCAGCGGCCGGACGTCGGCAGCCATCACACCGTCCGAGCGCATCACGAACACGATGTCGTGCTCGGCCGCGAGCCCGGCCATCACCTGCACCACGCGCTTGTCACGCTTGCGGGCCAGCGCCTCGACCTTCTGCAGCAGGCCGACCTTGCTCGCGGCATCCATCGACGCGATCGGATCGGCCTGGGTGTAGAGCCGACGTCCGATGCTGTTCTTCGCCCCGGCCCTGACGCCCGCGGTGCCATTGCCGGCCCCGACCTTGACCTTGCCGTTGCCGCCGGCGCGCGCGATCGTCCGCGTGGCCCGGGCGGCCGAATCGAGCGCCGCCTGATTGATCGCGTCGGAATAGGCAAAGGCCGTCTTGTCCCCGGAGACGGCGCGAACGCCCACGCCTTGCTCGATCGAGAAGCTGCCGGACTTGACGATGCCCTCGTCGAGGCTCCACGACTCGTGGCGCGTGTACTGAAAGTAGAGGTCGGCGTAGTCGACGCGGTGCTCGAAGATCGTGGCGATCGCCGCGCCCAGGTGGCGCTCGTCGAGGTCGTAGGGAGCGAGCAGCGCGTCGCGGGCGACGGCCATTGGCTCGAGTGTCGGGTCGTGCAGGTTCACAAATGTCCTTCGTTACGTTTGGGCTTCGCGCTAGAGGACGCGATGGGTCAGCGCCGGCAGCGACCGGCGCACCTCGGCGATCCGCGCCGGATCGATCTCCCCCATCACGATGCCCTCGCCTTCAGGCAGACAGTCGACGATATCGCCCCAGGGATCGATCAGCATCGAATGACCCCAGGTCCGACGGCCATTCGGATGGTGACCGCCCTGGGCCGCGGCCAGCACGTAGCACTGATTCTCGATGGCCCGGGCCCGCAACAGAATCTCCCAGTGCGCCTGGCCGGTCTGGTAGGTGAAGGCAGAAGGCACGACGATCAAGTCCACCGGCGCCATCCGCCGGTACAGCTCCGGGAAACGGAGGTCGTAGCAGATCGACAAGCCGACCCGCAGTCGCGATCCGCCGCCATGATCGATGTCGCAAACCACGGGCGTGCGTCCGGCCCGGATGGTGGCGGACTCGTCGAACCGGTCCTCGCCGCGGTTCAGGCCGAACAGGTGGATCTTGTCATAGCGTCCGATCTGGCGACCGCCGCGATCGTGGACCAGGGTCGTGTTGAGTACCCGTTTCGGGTCCGATACCGCGAGCGGCAACGTCCCTCCAATGAGGACAATGCCGTGGCGCTGCGCAGTTTCCGCGAGGAACCGGCGGATCGGGCCTGGCGCGGCGGGTCCGCCATCCGAGCCACCGTCCGAGCCACCATCCGAGCCACCGTCCGAGCCACCATCCGAGCCACCGTCCGAGCCGCCGTCCGCGCCACGGTCTGCGCCGCCCTCACCACCCGCCCCTGGACTGAGGGTTGCGCCGCTGCCTGAGCCTGTGACCGCATCATCGTCGTCGGTTGCATCGGGATCGACTTCGCGGACCGCGACCTTGTCGGTGTCACGGCGCCCGAGAATGCAGAAGTATTCGGGGAGCAGCACCACATCGGCACCCCTGCTGGCGGCTTCGGCCACGAGTCGCCTGGCGGCGGCGAGGTTGGTGTCGACCTCCGGCGACGAGACCATCTGCACGGCCGCGACCCGGAACGGCCGCGCGCGCTGCGGCCGCCGCGGTCGACGATGAATCGCTCGCCTCGCCGGCGGCTGACCCGCCGTTCGCGCCTGACTGTGAACCCGACTCGGTCATATCTGCTGCCTCTTCAACCGCCTGTCGGCAACGCGTCGGACGGGTTCTCGCGCCTTTTCGGGATGACCTGCGGGTCGACCCACGGGCCCTTGACATCGATCTCATGGGCAAAGGCCCGCGACAACTGTTTACCGAGCAGCGACTGGGCAAGGAACGCGCCGAGTCCAATGGCCGGATTGATGATCGCAGCAAAGGCGAGCGTCGCCAGTCCGGCGTCGAGGTTGGGCAGGATGGTGACGTGGACGTCCTGGGTCTGGCGAATGAGGTCCGCCTCGCCCTTGATCTGCACCACGGCCTCGAGCCCGCGCATCCCGAGAGTTTCGGTCCGTGCGATCCCGCTGTCGATCTTGACCCTGCCGGACAGTTCCTGGAAGGCGAAGCCCCGGGCGAACAGGTCGGTGAAGTCGAGCGACAGCCACTTGGGCAGGGCCTGCAGGTTCAGGACCCCGATCAGCTTGGCGGCGCCGGGCTCGACCTTGAGAAACTGGCCGTCGCGCACGTCGAGCTTGACGTCGCCCGAAAGCGTCGGGATGTCGAAATTCGACGGTACCGACTGCCAGCGCACCTTGCCACTCATCTGCCCCGAGCCGCCGAGCACGACCCCTTTGAACCCGAACTGCTCGAGCAGCTTGCCGGCGTTGTCGATCCGCAGTTCGTAGTCGAGTTCGGTCGATTCGCGAAAGGTCCCACCGGCGCGAAATGCCGCCGCCGGCGAATTCAGGTTCAACCGATCCAGCCGCCAGACGGGGGCCGGGTTGCGGAGGTTGGTCGCGATCAGCTCGAGTCGACCGAGGCGCGCATCGCCGATCGCAAGGCTGTCGGCCGTGATGTCGAGGGCTGGCATCCTCGCGTCGCGATCGGTCGGCAACGGCTTCGTGCCCTCGATCGGATTCGGGATCGCGAGCCGCCCGAAGCGGCCCACCAGCCGGCCGTCAGCGCCCGCCGGACCACCGTACTCCCACTGCAGCGTGCCGACGATTTCGTTGGACTGCAAGCGGGCGTTCCAGATCCGGCCGCTTCGGGCCGCGTCGAGCGTGACTTTGCGATAGAGCCGGTTACCGTATCGAAGCTCATCGGCCACCAGCGCGATCTGCGTTGGTTCGGCCATGAAATCATCGGCGAACAGCCCGACACCGGCCGCCACTCTCGCCGGACCGATCGCATGGTCGGCGCCGGGCGTGGCCGTCGAAGCGGTGCCTGCCGTCGCCGTGCGGCTCGCGGCCTTCGCTGAACCGGGAGCGGGCGCCGGCGCCATCGGGCCGTCGAACACTGCCAGCCAGGCATCGCCGTCGAGTCGCGGCAGATTGGCCAGCAGTGCGAGCCCCCGCGCCGGCAGTTGCGCAGTGCGACCCAGCGCCACGGCGGCACGGGTAATCAGCAGCGGCCGCCCCGGTTCGACGGCGGTGCGCTCGGCGATGAGCCGGATGTCGTCGTCGAGCGTCGCCTCGATCCGTTCGGTGGGCCGCGGCGCATCGGGCTGCGGCGTCCAATCGAAGCGAAATGGCCGCGGCTGCGAGGCCGCTTTCATCAGCGGCGCCGGCAATCGGCTGCCGAGGCCCACCAGGTCCGACTCGGCGCGCACGGTGCGGCCGGAATCAGTCAACAGGATAGAGACGCGGACATCGGTGGCGCCATCGAGTTGCCGGGTGAGGACGTTGTCAACGAAGCGGCGCAGGCTGTCCGCGCTCAGCCGCGCCTGCGCCTCGATCCGCGTGCTGCCATCGGCGGTGCGGCCGTGGGCCTCTACGGGACTGCCGTTCAAGGTCGCGGTGACTCGATCGAAAGACAGCGACTCGGCGGTGAAGTTCAAGTGGCCGCGAGCATCGGCGAACGTCGGTTGCGACGGATCGAACGTGATCTGCGTTCCGTTGAGGTCGATCTGGCCGTCGACCTTCAGCCTCGCGCTACCGACGAACGGATAGTTAACCGCCAACCGCAGCTGTGCCGGCCCGTCGGCACGCAGCGGCCGGGTCACGGCGCCGACCCCGGTGGCCGCCAGCGGCGAGGCGTTGACAAAGCGGACCATGTCGCCGGCATCGCCCCGGGCCGAGCCCTTGAGCATCAGCTCGGCCTGGCCGAGGTCAGCGATCGTCACGGTCACGCCCTCGACGCGCGACTTGCCGACGGTACCGCTGTGGCCGTTGACCTGCAGGCTGGCCCGATCGAAGCCGAAATCACCGGTCGCCTGCTGGATCGTCGGCCAGCCGGGGGCGAACCGAAGCAGGACATCCCGGAACCGGCCACCGAGCTGGAACTCGCCCTCGGGGCGTTCGGACCCACGAAATGGAAACGCCATCAGTCGCCCATTGACGGCGAACTTCACAGCCTCGAACTGACCACTCTCGAACGCGTCACGTACCCAATCGCGCACCGGACCCGGGAGCGCCTGGGGCAGGTAGCGGAACACGCGCCGCGCCTGTGCCCGATCCAATGCGCCCTCGATAGTGAGCTGACCGTCGCCGCCGTCGCCGTTGCCGACGTAGCGCACTCTCGTATGGCCGGCCACATCGGCATTGGCGAAGCGGACGTTCTCGAAATCCAGGCCGAGTCGAAGACCGGCGCCCGACTTGTCCCCCGACGACAGCACCGTCCAGCCGACCTGTGCCTCGAGTTCGTTCAGCGCGAACTCCGGTTCGGCGAGGACGCCTCCGAGGGTGAGCCAGGCCTGGCCGCCCCCCTTGGGGTTGGACAACGTCGCCTTGCCGCCGGCTGGGGTCGCCTGCAACTGAACGTCGACGTCGCGTCCGCCGGGGATCCGCAGCGCCAGTGGAAAGGCACGCTCGAATTCCGTCGGCGCCAGGGCGAACGCGGCGCGATCGACACGGGCCGCGACCCGCCAGCCGCGATCACCGGTCCAGTCGATCGATGCATCGCGCGCCGTGCCGGCGAGCAGATCGAGCCGCGACAGGGCCGGCAGCCAGGCCTTGGCCCAGTCGACCGGCGCGGCCAAGGTCGCCTCGGCCAGGTCGGCCTGGATCCGCGTGACCGAAGACAGGGCCCCGGCGGCGTCGATGACCACGCCGCGATCG
>JBEVJQ010000177.1:0-9555 GCA_040510055.1 Burkholderiaceae bacterium
GCGCGCGGGCCGCGCACGTGCACGGTTTGCGACCCGCTGGCTCGTTGCTGGCGCGTCCCGGACCGGCGACCGCCCGCGCGAGTTCGCGGGGCAAGGCGAACGAGATTGTCTCGGCCACTCCGGGCAGCGGTCGCACCGAGGCGACGCCCTGGGCCTTGAGCGCGGCGATCAGCTGCTCGACGAGGACTTCCGGCGCCGAGGCACCGGCACTGACCCCGATCCGTCGTTTGCCGACAAGCCAGGCAGGATCGAGTTCAGCGGCCGAGCCGACGAGGCGGGCCTCGCAGCCCTGCTTCTCGGCGACCTCGCGCAGCCGGTTGCTGTTCGAGCTCGACGGACTGCCGACGATCAGGACGAGGTCGCACTTAGGTGCCAACAGCTTCACGGCGTCCTGACGGTTCTGGGTCGCGTAGCAGATGTCCTGCTTCTTCGGTTCGTGGATCGACGGGAAGCGGCGCTTCAGCGCCTCGATGATCTCGCGACAGTCATCGACTGACAGCGTCGTCTGGGTGACGTAGCCGAGCGGCTGCTGCGGATCGATCTCGAGCGCGGCGACGTCGGCGACCGACTCCACGAGATAGATGCCGTCGGACGACTGACCCATGGTCCCTTCGACCTCCGGATGACCGGCGTGGCCGATCATCACGATCTGGTGACCGCCTCGGCGCATCCGGGCCACCTCGGCATGGACCTTGGTCACCAGCGGACAAGTCGCATCGAACACCCGCAGGCCACGGCCCGCCGCTTCCTCGCGCACGGCACGCGAGACGCCGTGCGCCGAGAAGATGACCGTCGAATCGGCCGGGACCTCGTCGAGTTCGCCGACGAAGATCGCGCCCTTGGCGCGCAGGTCGGCAACGACATGGTCGTTGTGGACGATCTCGTGCCGGACATAGATCGGGGCGCCATGCAGCGCGAGCGCCCGCTCGACGATCGCGATGGCGCGGTCGACACCGGCGCAGAATCCGCGCGGCTGCGCCAGAAGCACTTCGGAAGTTGACGTCATGGTGCTCAATGGATAGCGGCGACAGGCAGGCAACGCGCCGCGCTGTTCAAAGTATGCCGATCAGCCGGACGGTGAAGCGGAACGCCTGTCCGGCCAGCGGGTGATTGAAGTCAAGGGTGACATCGCGATCGTCGAGCGCGCGAACGATACCCACGACGCGCTTGCCGTCGGGCGCCAGCACCTCGATCGGCTCGCCGATCTCCATGGCGGCGGTCGACGGACCCAGCGCCGCCCGCGACAGGCGCATCACGAGCCCGTCCTGACGCTGGCCGAACGCCGCGCCCGGTGCCAGTTCGAACACCCGCCCGTCGCCTTCCGGCAGGCCGTACAGCAAGCGCTCGAGCGGCTCGGCCAACTGACCGATTCCCAGCTGCAGTGTCGCTGGTTTACCTTCGAATGTGTCGACCAGGTCGACTTCAGCGGGCAGCAGCGTCAATCGATAGTGGAGGGTCAGGTGCGAACCATCGCGCACCCGCTCGGCAGCGCAGGAACGCTCGATTTCGCCGGACTCGACGTCGTGGGGCTCGGTATCTCGGGGCTCGATGCCGCGGGGTCTGCTGTCGGGAAGGCCCCCGGCGCCGGGGCCGCAATCGAGCGGGTCACTGCGGAGGGGGTCGCTGGCAAAAGGGTCGATGTCAAGGAATCCGGTTCTGAGAGGTCCGATGTCCAGCATCCAGATGGCCGGGATCCCGGGGAACCGGCTTCCACGGTCGAGGGCACTGCAATCGCACCGACTCCGTTCAGCGTCGGCCCGAGGCACGCCGGCGGCACGAACGTCGTTGGGCTGATTGTAGAGGTCGGGCGCCGACGCGGCCGTCGACCGGCGCCCCGTGGTGGGGAAACGGTAGCCTTGTCTCGCGAGCAGCCCTCGGGGTCGGGGTCAGCGCCGGGATCCGGGTCAGCGCCGCGATCGGGGTCAGCGCCGCGATCCGGGACAGCGCCGGGATCGGGGCCACCGGCGCCCGGGCCAGGACAACGACCGTTCGGAAACGATCGGCCGAGAGAGAAGCTCGCCCGGCGCGGTCTTGGTGCGTTGACCAATGCCGAGCTGATGGCTCTGGTGATCCGCAGCGGCATTGCCGGATCGCACGCCACCGAACTCTCGCAGCGACTGATCGACCGCCACGGATCACTGGCGGCCGTGCTGGCCAGTTCGGTCGAAGCCCTGGCCACAATGCCGGGACTGGGCCTGGCAAAGGCTGGCGCCCTCGTCGCGGCCATCGAGCTGGCGCGGCGTGCCTCGCTCGAAGCGATCGAGGGCCGAACCATCCTCGATCGGCCGCAGGCCGTCCGTGATTTTCTCGCCCTGTTGTTGGCAGGCCGCGATCAAGAGGTCTTCGTCGTCCTGTTCGTGGACAGCCAGAACCGGCTGATCCGCCATGACGAGATGTTCCGTGGCACCTTGAGCCAGACGGCCGTCTATCCGCGCGAGATCGTCAAACGGGCCCTCGACCTCCAGGCCGCCGCGCTGCTGCTGGCTCACAACCACCCTTCCGGCCTCGCCCAGCCCAGCCAGGCCGACCTCGCGCTGACCCAGGCACTGACGCAGGCGCTGACCCCGGTCGGCATCTCGGTCCTCGATCATCTCATCGTCGCCGGGGCATCGAGCTACTCGTTCGCGGAGCAAGGCCGGCTCTGATGGGTCAACTGGTACTCTCGGGACTGCCGCCTCGGGCGCTCGACCGGTCCAGGGTGGCAATATATACTTGCCGGTTTCGCCGCCTCGCGGGAAAAGCCGTCGGCCGTGATAGGCCGGAGCCGCGAGAGCCAGCCATCGCACACCGCAAGAGAGCACCATGTCCAAGGTCTGTCAGGTCACCGGCAAGGGGCCGATGTCCGGTCACAACGTCTCCCACGCCAACAACAGGACCAAGCGCCGCTTCCTGCCCAACCTGCAGCAACGGCGACTCTGGGTCGAAAGCGAGAATCGTTACGTGCGCCTGCGCCTGTCCACGTCCGGTCTGCGCCGGATCGACAAGCTCGGGATCGACGTCGTGCTGGCCGAGATGCGCGCCCGCGGCGCCGTCTGATCGTCCAACTTTCCACGAGGAACCAGCATGCGCGACAAGATCAAGCTAGAGTCGACGGCCGGCACCGGCCACTTCTACACCACGACCAAGAACAAGCGGACGATGCCCGAGAAGATCGAGATCAAGAAGTTCGATCCTGTCGCCCGCAAGCACGTGATCTACAAGGAAACCAAGATCAAGTAGTCCGCCGGCACAACCGACCAGCGCGACACCGAGCAGCCGACCTGGCGCGCTAGAACGACCGGGCCGACACGAGAAGGTCGGAATCACACGAGCAGTCCGGAACCGACGAGCAGTCCGGAACCGACGAGAAGTTCGGAACCAACGAGAAGTTCGGACCAACGAGAAGTTCGAACCAATGAAAAGGGTCCGTCACCTGTGGTGACGGACCCTTTGTCTTTTCCCCGCAGTGTGGCCTGCGGGCTGGTTTTCGCTGGTACCGGTCAGGCAGCAGCGGCGCCGTCGTAGCGCCGCATCCGCAGCGCCATTTCCTGCAGCGCGCGAACGCCGCTGGCTTCGGCCCGGACACACCACTGCTGCAGATGGGCCAGCAACTGGTCGGGCGTCAGGTGGCTGCGCTCCCAGGTCTTGGCCAGTTCCTCGCGCATTTCGACGAGTTTCTGGAGTACCTCGCTGGGTGCGATCACTTCCTTCAGTCGTGCCCGTGCCGGGGCCGAAACCGCCTCGACCTCCTGACCAGCGGCCTGGAACAGCTTGCCGGCACCATGCATTGCTCGCCATTGCGTGCCACCCGCGCGGCGCACCCGGGCGACTTCCTCGCGAACCGTCCGGCCGAACGCCCGGCCGTAGGCCTGCATCAGGTCGTAGCGGTGCGCAATCACGGCCTGCAGCGTGTGCTGGTCGACCGCCGGTCGTGGGGCCACCAGCTTGGGCGCCAGCGCCACCTTGCGAACCTTGGCCAAGCCGAGCGCCGACATGATCCGGATGTAGAGCCAACCGATGTCGAACTCATACCACTTCGACGACAGCTTGGCGCTGCTGCCGAAGGCATGATGGTTGTTGTGCAGCTCTTCGCCGCCGATCAGGATGCCCCACGGCACGATGTTGTTGCTCGCGTCCGGGCAGTCATAGTTCCGGTAACCCCAGAAGTGGACGATGCCGTTGATGACGCCGGCGGCGAGCATCGGGATCCACAACATCTGGACCGCCCAGACGGTCACGCCGATCACGCCGAACAACGCCACGTCGAGGATCAGCATCAGCGCGACGCCGAGCACCGAATGGCGCGTGTAGACGTTACGCTCCATCCAGTCGTCGGGCGTGCCGTGTCCGAACTTGGCCGTGACCTCCGGGTCGCGCGAGGCCTCCCGATAGAGCTCGGCGCCTTGCATCAGCACCATTCGGATGCCGCGAACCTTGGGGCTGTGGGGATCGTCGGCGGTCTCGCAACGCGCGTGGTGCTTGCGGTGGATGGCCGCCCATTCCTTGGTGACCATGCCCGTGGTCATCCACAGCCAGAAGCGGAAGAAGTGCGAGGCGATCGGGTGCAGTTCGAGCGCGCGGTGCGCCTGGCACCGGTGCAGGAAGATGGTCACGCCTGCGATCGTGATGTGGGTCACGACCAGGGTGAACGCCAGGATCTGCCAGCCTCCCCAGCCGGTGAGACCGGCATCGAGGAACTGCAGTACGCCCTGGACTAACGGATGATCGATCAAGAGGCACTCCTTGCCTGCAGAAGAACGCCCCCGGCGACGGCCGGGGGCGCTGGTTTACGGATTGTAGTGATCCGCGACGAGGCGCGTACGAACGCCCACAAAGAAACCATCGGTTCCGTCGCGGTCAGGCGTCCATTTGGACTCTTTGGCGCCAACATACACGCCCGCTCCGATCGGAGGGGCATGAGGGACGACAGGTGACGTAGCACGCTCTTTGTTCGAAGATGGTGCTATTTGGGCGATTTGCAAGCCCTGCCGACCATATTCGGCGTCGAAAGTCGCCATGACGGCCTCGTTTTCGCAACGGAGCAGGCTGCAGGACGCATAGACTAGGCGGCCACCGGGCCGGACCAATCGAGCGGCCGCAGCGACAATCGACGATTGCCGCCGGGCGTAATGCAAAATGTCGTGCTCTTGCAACCGCCATTTCCTTCCCGGATCGCGCCGCAGCGTCCCGGTACCGCTACACGGGGCATCGACGAGGACCAGGTCGGCGCGGTCGCGGTAGCGCGCCAGTCGCGGGTCGCCCTCGTCGTCGATCCGAAGCGGCACCACGATCGTCACCCCGGCGCGGCGACAGCGTTCGCGCAGGCGCTCGAGGCGGGCAGCGGACCGATCGAAAGCGAGGATTCGGCCCTGGTTGCGCATCAGCGCCGCCATCGCCAGCGTCTTGCCGCCGGCGCCGGCGCAGAAGTCGACGACGATCTGCCCGCGACGCGGAGCGGCGAAGGCGCAGATCCGTTGACTGCCGGCGTCCTGCCGCTCGAACGCGCCGTCACGAAACGCCGGCAGCTGTTCGAGTGCCACGCGGCGATCGATTCGCAACGCCTGCGGGAGGCCGGCGATCGGCTGCGCGTCGATCCCGGCCTCGCCCAGCAGGCGCTGCACCGCCTCCGGCCGCGCCTTCAGGACATTGACCCGGATGTCGGTCGGCGCGGCCTGCAGCGATCCGAGCGCCAGCGCGAAGGCGCGATCCTGGCCTTCGTCCTGGACGAGGCAGGCCCAGAGCCAGTCCGGCAGGCTCAGCCGTTCGGCCGGCGGCAGCGCGCCGGTCTCGGCCTCGACGCGCGCGATCAGTGCCTGCGGATCGGGGTCGTCGTAGTCGACGGCAAGCCGCGCCAGCAACTGCCGATCGGCTGGCGTTGCGCTGCCATGGCGCCGCGCCAGCGCCTCGTAGAGCCGGCGATGACGCAGCAGCCGGAAGACGACATCGGCGATCGCCAGCCGGTCGCGGCGACCGAGCCGCGGCCGTGCCCGGAACCAGTGCGCAAGCCGCTGGTCGTCGGGGTCGGGTCCAGCCACAGCCGCCGGGTCGATAGCGGCGAACGCTTCGGCGACCAGCATCGGGTCCGGTCGGATCACGACCGCTGCGGCGCGAGACGCGTCACGCTGAACGTGGTTTGTCGGCCAACGCCGCGGTGGTGATGTCGGCTTCGCCGACGGCATCGACCTCGTCGGCAACGTCGGTGCCATCGCGCAACGCGGCGTCGATCAGCAACCGCGCGGTCGCGCCGCCCCCGGCTTCGATCACCACCCGCCCCTCGCGGACGACGGCACGCCCCCCGACCAGCCAGCGCAGGGCGAGCACGTACAGCCGGTGCTCGAGCGCGAGGACACGCGCTGCGAGCCGCGCGGCATCGTCGTCGGGGCGCACGGCAACGACGGCCTGGGCAACGATCGGCCCGTGATCGAGTTCGTTGGTCACCAGGTGAACGGTGGCGCCGTGCACGAGGACGCCATCGGCGATCGCGCGCTCGTGAGTCCCGAGCCCGGGATATAGCGGCAGCAGCGACGGGTGGATGTTGACGAGACGACCGGCAAAGCGATCGATGAATTCCGGCCCCAGAACGCGCATGAAGCCGGCCAGGACGATCCAATCGGGCGCTCGCGCAGCGATCGCCTCGGCCAGGTCCCCATCGAACTCGACACGCGACCGGTAGGTGCGGTGATCGATCGACACCGCCTCGATCCCGTGGCGCGTCGCCCAGGCGAGTCCCGCGGCACCGGGTCGATTGCTGACCACGGCGACGACGTCGGCGGCAAGCCGGTTCCCGACGCAGGCCCGAACGATCGCCTGGAGATTTGATCCCCTGCCGGAGATCAGCACCACGAGTCTGGCGCGACGCGACTGCGACATCATCGGCGGAACGGCAGTGGCACCAGCCCGGTTCGGCTGCGGGCCGCGATGGTAGCAGCCTGCGGCCGAGGCCGGCGGGAGGGGACCGGCTGCCCGCTCCCTATAATTCGCCGGTGGAAATCTTCCGCCTGCGTCAGCCCGCGCGCCCGCGCACGGCCTGCGTGCTCACGATCGGTAACTTCGACGGCGTGCACCTCGGTCATCGAACGCTCGTCGAGACGCTCGTCGCCCGCGCGCGGGCGCTGCGCATTCCGGCCTGCGTCCTGACATTCGAGCCGCATCCGCGCGAGTACTTCGCCGCACTCGCCGGCGGGAAGTCGCCGTCGCGTATCGCCACGCTCCGCGACAAGGTGACGGCGCTCGCAGGCCTGAACGTCGACCGCGTCTGCGTGGCACCGTTCGACCGGCAACTGGCGACGACGACGGCCGAGGCCTTCGCCGACGAAATCGTCTTTGGCAATCTGGCCGCACGGCTCGTGCTGATCGGCGACGATTTCCGGTTCGGCGCCCGGCGCGCCGGAGACTTCGACCTGCTCGGCCGCCGAGCGGAGTCTCATGGGGCGCGCGTCGAGGCACTCGAAACGGTGCGGCGCGACGGTGACCGGGTCTCGTCGTCGCTGGTCCGCGACGCGCTGATGGCTGCCGACTTCGACCGGGTCGCGACATTGCTGGGGCGCCCTTACCGGCTGAGCGGCCACGTGATCCACGGTCGCAGGCTCGGACGTCGCCTCGGCTTTCCGACCTTGAACCTGAGCCTCGGGCGCGGCCGGCCGACGCTTTGCGGCGTGTTCGTCGTCGCGGTCACTGGCCTGGCGCCGGACCCGGAACGGCCATTGCCCGCGATCGCCAGCCTCGGCACGCGCCCGGCGGTCGAAGCCAACGGCCGGCCGCTGCTCGAAGTATTCGTCCCCGGCTGGGACGGTAACGCTTATGGCACACTGGTCGCCGTCGAATTCCGTCGCAAGCTGCGCGACGAACGGCCTTTCCCCGACCTCGATTCGCTGCGCGCGCAGATGGTGCGCGACCTTATCGCGGCCGGCTTCGACGCCGCGACGGCGAAGGATTCGATCTTGCTCAACGACGCCTCCCGCATGTCCGCGAACCGGACCCCGATCGACGACTCCGCCGGTACCGCAGGGGACCAGGTGGCCGGTAGCAGACCTGCAGCGGCCCCCGATGGCAACGAACTTGCTACGCCTTCGGCCGACAGCGGGCCTGCAGCGTCCTCGGCCAGCAGCGCACCCGCGGCGCCCTCGGCCGGCAGCAAACCCGCGGCGCCCGCGACCGGCGGCAAACCCGCGGCGCCGGCGGCCGGCGGCAAACCCGCGGCGCGCTCGGCCGGCGGCGAACCCGTAGCGCCTTCGGCCGGCAGCGAACCTTCAGCGCCCTCGCCCAAAGGCAAGGGTGCGAAGCGGCGACCGGCAAAGCAGGATGCGGCAGCAGGCGGCGAGGCGCGGACCGGCGGCAACGATGCCTGGCGCGACAGTCTCAATCTGCCCGATACGCCGTGTCCGATGCGCGGCGACCTTGCCCGGCGCGAGCCCGGCTGGGTCGCGCGCTGGCAGGACCAAGGGATCTATCGCCGGATCCGTGCCGTCAAGCTCGGTCAGCCGATCTTCGAACTCCACGATGGTCCGCCCTACGCCAACGGCGAAATCCACATCGGTCACGCCGTCAACAAGATCCTGAAGGACATCGTCGTCAAGAGCCGCAACCTGATGGGGTTCGACGCCCGCTATGTGCCGGGCTGGGACTGTCACGGGATGCCGATCGAGCATCAGATCGAAAAGCGCTTCGGCAAGAGCCTGCCGACGCAGGAGGTCCAGGCACGTTCGCGTGCGTACGCGACCGAGCAGATCGCCAGCCAGATGCGCGACTTCAAGCGCCTGGGTGTGATCGGCGACTGGGACGATCCGTATCTGACGATGGCGCCGAAGGTCGAGGCCGACGAGATCCGCACGCTCGGCCGGATCATGGAAGCGGGTTTCGTCTACCGCGGGTTGAAGCCCGTCAACTGGTGCTTCGACTGTGGTTCGGCGCTGGCCGAGGCCGAGGTCGAATACGAGGACCGCGTCGATCCGTCGATCGACGTCGGGTTTCCGTTCGCCCGGCCGGAGCTCATCGCCCGCGCCTTCGGCCTCGCGGAACTGCCCCCGGGCGACGGCTGGGCCGTGATCTGGACCACGACGCCGTGGACGATCCCGTCGAACCAGGCGCTCAACGTCCATCCCGATCTCGACTACGCGCTGGTCCAGACCGCCCGCGACGGCAAGCCGGCGTTGCTGATCGTTGCCCGCGATCGGGTCGAGGCGATGCTCACCCGCTACGGGCTCGAAGGTACGGTCGTCGCTACCTGCAAGGGCGTGGCGCTCGAGAACGTCGTCTTCCACCATCCGTTCGCCGCACGCCTGTCGCCGGTCCATCTCGGCGACTTCGTGACGCTCGAGACCGGCACCGGGCTCGTCCACTCGGCCCCAGCCTATGGGGTCGAGGATTTCGCGAGCTGCAAGCAATACGGGATGGCCGACGAGGACATCCTCAATCCCGTCCAGGGCGACGGTCGTTTCGCGGACCAGTTCCCGCTGTTCGGTGGCCTGTCGATCTGGGAGGCGAACCCGAAGATCATCGAAGTGCTGAAGGCGCACGGCGCGCTGTTCGCCGCCGAGCGCATGACCCACAGTTACATGCACTGCTGGCGTCACCGCA
>JBEVJQ010000178.1:0-15475 GCA_040510055.1 Burkholderiaceae bacterium
TCGGTCCGGTGATGGTCGCGGTCGGCGAGCCGACCAGCATCGACCAGGTCGGCGACCCAATCCTGGCGTTGCGCGGTGCCGGCGGCCGACAGCGGCTCGAGCCCGATGTCGGAGACCGTCACCGCGACCTCGCGCATCTCCTCGGCGCGACGCCGGCCGTGCTGGACCACTCGCTGGAAGAAGTAGGTCGCCTGCCGCTCCCAATCGATCTGCGGAAAGGTCTCGGCCAGCGATTCCAGTACCGCATCCTCGACGCCATAGGCGCGGGTGCTGACGAGGCATTCGATCACCATCGCCTCGAGCCCCTTGATCATGACGCTGCGGCACATCTTGGTCGCCGAGGCGACCCCGAGATGGTCGGCGGCGACGGTGACGTCGAATCCCAGTCCCGACAGCGCCGGCGCGATGGTCTCGGCATGGACGCCACCGAGCCGGATCGGGACGCGAATCCGGTACGGCGGAATCGAGGTCATGACTGCCGCCTCGACATAGCGGGCGCCGGCAGCGTCGATCCGCGCGCCGGCATGCTGCTTGGCCGACGGCGACGCCGAGTTGAGGTCGACGAAGAACGCGCGCGCCGGCAGCGCGTCGGCGCACTGCTCGGCCACGGCGACTGTCTGACTTGCGGTCACCGCCGAGATCACGAGGTCGGCGTCAGCGACCAGGTCCGCATGCGACTGTGCCGGTCGCACACCGAGCGCCTCGGCGCGGGCGATCAGCGCTTCACCGGCCGGCGTCCCGAACTTGATGTCGTAGGCGGCGATGTCGGTCGCACCCTTGTCGCGCAGATCCTCGGCCAGGATCCGTCCGACTTCGCCGTATCCGACGAGTCGCAGGCGCCAGGAGCGCGGATCGTTGGCGACGTTGGTCATGATACGAAGGCCCTTTGTCGTTGCTGTCGACGATCGCGGTCGCTGCTCCGTTTCGGATGGCCGGCGACCCTGCGACTCCGGGTTCTTTAACGACCCTGTGCCTTGAGGTAGCGATCGAGCCTGGGGAACACGCGCCGGCTGTTGCCCTCGAAAACCTTGGCGCGATCGGTGTCCGACCAGTTGGCCGTGCCGTCCACGTAGCGCCGGGTGTCGTCGTAGTAGTGACCGGTGCCCGGATCGATGCCGCGGACGGCACCGATCATTTCCGAGGCGAACAGGATGTTGTCCACCGGAATCACCTCGGACAACAGGTTGATGCCCGGCGGATGGTAGACGCAGGTGTCGAAGAAGATGTTGCCCAGCAAATGCTCGGACAGCGGCGGCAGCTTCATGTCCTGGGCCAGGCCCCGGAACCGTCCCCAGTGGTACGGGACGGCGCCGCCGCCGTGCGGGATGATGAACTTCAGCGTCGGGAAATCCTTGAACAGCTTCGATGTCAGGCACTGCATGAAGGCCGTGGTGTCGGCGTTCAGGTAGTGCGCACCGGTGGTGTGGAAGCACGGGTTGCAGCTCGTGCTGACGTGGATCATCGCCGGCACCTCGAGCTCGACCATCTTCTCGTAGACCGGGTACCACCACTTGTCCGACAGCGGCGGCTCCTTCCAGTGTCCGCCCGACGGGTCCGGGTTCAGGTTCACGACGACGAAACCGTAGTCCCTGACGCACTTCTCGAACTCCGGGACGACCGTCTTCGGCTCCACGCCCGGCGACTGAGGGAGCATCGCGCCGCCGATGAAGCGTTCCGGGAACAGCCGGTTGACGCGGTAAATCAGCTCGTTGCAGATCGACGACCAAGTGGCGCTGACGTTGAAATCGCCGATGTGATGAGCCATGAAACTGGCGCGCGGCGAGAACACGGTCACGTCGGAGCCGCGCTCGTTCATCAGCCGCAGCTGGTTCTTTTCGATCGTCTCCCGCAACTCGTCGTCAGAGATCTTCAGCTCCGAGACCTTCGGCGCGTCGGCCTTGCTCCCCAGGCTCGCGACCTGGCGGTTGCGCCAGTCCTCGAGCGCCTTCGGGGCCGTGGTGTAGTGTCCGTGGCAGTCGATGATCACGTCGTGTCTCCCCTGGCGATGGATTGCGTTCGATCCGGGCGTCCGCTGCTGGAGTCATTGCCATTGTCGCTTCCGCGGGCCCCGGTCGGCCAGTGGAAATCCGCTGCCAGCCATAGGATTCTGGCATGGGTTGGTCCGACCCACTGCGACGGCGAGGTGGCCAACGGAGCGGAGCGCGCAGCCCGAGGCGCTGTTCGGGAGGAGGTGGTCTGGAGGCGGGCGTTTGTTCTGGGCGGGCGCTGGTCGATTCAGCGCTGATCCGCATCGGGCGGTTTGCTGGCCGGCGTCGGCCAGGCAGCGGGCCCGCGCGCAACCGGTCGGCACTGCGCGCCGATGAACATCGCCTCGTCGCCGATCACCGGGTCGACGACCCAACCGATGCTGTAGTCGTGGCTGAAGAATGCGGCCTGCGTCTGGCGATCGGTGTCGCTGAAGAAGGCCGTCAGCCCCGGGTGACTGTGATACCAGCCCACGATCAGGTGGTCAGCGTCCATGGCCGCGCGCGCCAGTTGCCAGACGGTCGTTCCCATCCGCAGCGACACCGACGTGCCCTCGGATTGCTCGGCCGGGATCGCCTTTTCAATCGCGACATGCGCGACGGCGCCGTCCGGATGGGCCCAGGCGCGGCCGATCAGCAGGCCGCCGAGTTCGACCGGAGCCGTCGCCAGGTGCGCCTGGACGATCCGCTCCGCGGCCGGGTCGACGAAGACATCGACGCCGGCGTCGCGGCCTTCGAGCACCGGCAGGCGCTGGGCCGGCGAAGCGTCCTGCCACTTGATTGCCACGAGGTCAGGGTCCCTTGATTGTCACGTGGTGATCTCGAACTCGCCCCGGCAACCAGGGCAAGCCACGGTGCCGCTGCGACCGGCCGGCAGCCGCAGGGCCTTGGCGCAATGCGGACAATGCCGGACCACGCGGCGGACGGCGTCGGCTGATGGCGTCGTCGGCTCGGTCCGCGCGTCATCGAACACCACCTGGTCGGTCGGAAATGCCGATGGCGTGCGGGCAATCTGCGCCGTGTACCAACTCGCCGCCGAGCGGTTCGCGGCCGAGGCTGGGTTGACGTGCGCGGGGTCGAAGGTCGCGAGCCGGATCATCCGTCGCACCAGCAGGTCGAGGCTTTCCGAGGCGATCCACCGTTCGCCCTGGCAGACCACGCCGCTCGGGAAGACGTTGGGATGGAAGATTGGCGATTCGATCGTCACCGTCGGCCGCTCGAACGGATATCGGGCCGGCAGGTTCACGCGCATCAGCACCCGTTCCGCGGCCCGGGCCGGGTATTCGTTCGAGACAGCCGTCCGGCAGCGGACCTCGAAGCGGATCGGCGCGCCGCCCGTGGGCGCCGCTTCGATCAGCGTCAGCCGTCCGCGGCTTGCGGCAGCCAGCGCCCGCAACCGCTCGACGTCGGCCTGGCGCCGCAGACGGTTGGCCGACATCACCAGGATCGGGCGCCCGGGATCGGTACGACACCACCGGCCACCAGCCCCGGCCGGACCTCGGCGACACCACCGGCGACCAGCACCGGCTGGACCTCGAGGACATCACCGTCCTTCACCTGGCGCTGGAGCGACTGCGACGGGACCAGGACCTGGCCGGTCGTTGCATTGACCAGGGTGTAGTCCATGTCGCCCGGCAACGACCAGTTGTCGACGGCTGCCTGGATCACCTCTGCGCCCGTGCTCGAGTCCTCGAACTGGATGTCGGCGCGGCGCGTCTGGTCGGCCGTGCGGACGACGAGTTTTCGTTCGGACATGAAGATCCTCCGTAAGGCATGCAATCAGCAGATCAGGTCGACGAGATGGGTGCCGATCTGCACAAATGCAAGCGGGACGCGGGCATTGCCGTAGCAGGCGGCCATTTCCTCGGCCTGGACCTGGTCACGCAGGTCGATCGCGATCGACTCGCTCCCGCAGGCGAAGCAGAAGGTGGCCGTCTCGCTCACTCGCCGAGCCGGCAAACCGGTGACGGCGCGCGTGGCGTCGGTCTGGCCGCAATGCCGGCAGCTGGCCGACCAGATCACCGGTTCGGCGAGCACGATCTGCTCCCCGGCGGCATGGGCACTGGCCCAGCGAGCCAGCGCGTGGCCAGTGGCGGCGGGCAATGCCGTGACCGTGACGGTGCCCGGTGGCGGCATGGCGGCGCAACCCGGGCAGTCGGTCCGCCGGGCGAGTGTCGCCACGGTACTGCGACCGGTCTGCGCATCGAACAGGATCCGCTGGCCATCGATCGGCCGTTGCAGCGCCTGCTGGACCGCCAGCGCACCGGCCAGGCTTGCGGTGATTGCCGTCGTCGGCATGATCCGCTCGGCCAGGGCGGCACGCAACAGTCCTCCGCACGAGTAGCGCTCGGCGATCCGCGCGTAGACGGTGTCGGGCAACGCGCACTCGTAGCACGGCGCGGCGTCGCTTGCGAATGCGAAGGCCTCGACGCTCGCATGCCGGTGGTCGATCGCGGCATTGACCCAGCCGCGACCCAGCAGGCGGCAAAGACGATTGATCCAGAGTCGGGCCTCGAAGTTGTCGACGGCTCCGATCACGAGATCGGTACGCGCCACGCGTTGCGGACTCAACGTGTCGCGAATGTCGCCATCGATCGCGGCCAGCCGAACCTGTGGGTCGAGTGTCCGCGCGTGCTCGACGACGGCAGCGGCCTTCGGTCGGCCGATGTCCGATTCGCGCAGCAACACCGACCGCGTGAGGTTGTGCAGTTCGACACGATCGAGATCGAAGACGTCGATCGCTCCGACGCCCAGGAGGCAAAGCGTCTTGACCACTTCGTTGCCGATCGCGCCGGCGCCGACGACGATGAAGTGGCTGGCCTGCAGCGCATCCTGCGAGAAGCCGGCGATGGCGCGATGGCGGCTGTAGCGATCGCCGGTCGTCACGATGCGCTCGGCCGACACGCGGGCGGAGTCGCGATCGACGCCCAGCCGCGGTGAGCTGGGCAGTTCAGGCGGTCGGTGTGCGGAATGCTCAGGCGTCGGCGACCTCGATCGGGACCCGGTGGATGCTGTGGCAGCTGAGGCAGCGCGCACCGTTCTCGCTGGCCAGTGCCCGGACGCTCTCGACCGAGTAGTAGCTCTGGCAGCGGGCGCAACGGAAGTTCTCGCGATCGGGATCGAGCGACGCACCGCTCAACGCGTCGCGCACCTGGGCGAGCTGGGCCCGGGTCAGGATCGCGCGGGCATCGATCGGTGGCGCCCGGTCGGGCCCGAACGCCGATCCGAATCCGGACCCCAGGCCGGATCCGAACAGGCCACCATCGCCGAATGGGTTCCAGCCGGCGCCGAAGCGCCCTCGGGGCCGATAGCGCGGGTCGTCGGCGCTGCGCGTCGGACCCTGCGAGGCACGGATTGCAGCCGCCGCAGCCATTCCGAAGACGGCCAGGGCTACGAGCGCACGGGGCAGCAGCGGATTCACGTCGTCTTTTCCCTCACCACAGCCCCGGGCAACGATTGCCAAGCGCCGGATGTTGACGATACATTAAACCCGATCATGGGTACGACCCTTCCCTCAAACCTCTCCTGGCGCTATTGGCGTCCTTCGGCCGAGGGCCTCGCCTTCGGCCGTCGGTTCGCTTTTGCGTTCGCCTTTTTTGCGTTCGCCTTTGCGAACGCCGGCGGCGTCAATCGCGGGACGGGCTGACTTCAGACAACGTCCTTGACGACAGACCGCCGGAGCTGCCGGCGGTTTTTTTTTGCCGGGCCGCGATGCCGACGACTGTCGAGCTTTCTTATTCTGCCCCGAGCACTTGTGAGCCTGCCATGACGACGAAGACCGATGACCTCCGGATCCGGGCGATGCTGGAGTTGGCGCCGCCGGCGCACCTGATCCGCGAGTTTCCGGTCTCCGACAAGGCGGCCGGGGTGACCGCCGCCAGTCGCGAAGCGATCCACCGGATATTGCATGCGATGGACGACCGCCTGCTGGTCGTGGTCGGCCCGTGCTCGATCCACGATCCGACGGCCGCGCGTGAGTACGCTCAGCGGCTCGCGGCCGAGCGGGCCCGCCATGGCGCCGATCTGGAGATCGTGATGCGGGTCTACTTCGAGAAGCCCAGGACCACGGTCGGCTGGAAGGGGTTGATCAACGATCCCGATCTCGATCGCAGCTTCAATATCAACAGAGGCCTGCGGCTCGCCCGCGAACTGTTGCTCGATATCAACGAGATCGGGGTGCCGGCGGGCACCGAGTATCTCGACATGATCACGCCACAGTACATTGCCGATCTGATCGCGTGGGGGGCAATCGGTGCTCGCACCACGGAATCGCAGACCCATCGCGAGCTGGCCTCGGGGTTGTCATGCCCGGTCGGCTTCAAGAACGGAACCGACGGTTCGGTGCGAATCGCGCTCGACGCGGTCAAGGCAGCGAGCCAGCCGCACCATTTCCTCTCGGTCACCAAGGGCGGTCACTCGGCGATCGTGGCCACCGGTGGCAACGAGGATTGCCACATCATCCTGCGTGGCGGCAAGGAGCCGAACTACGATCGCGCTCACGTCGACGCCGCCTGCCGCGAGGCGGCGCAGACCGCGCAGGCCTGCCGGCTGATGATCGACTGCTCGCATGGCAACAGCCAGAAGAATCCCGACAACCAGTTGCAGGTCGCGCGCGACATATGCGACCAGCTGAGCGATGGCGAAACCCGGATCTTCGGGGTCATGGTCGAAAGCCATCTGGTAGCCGGTCGCGAGGACCACGTTCCGGGCAAGCCCCTTACCTATGGCCGAAGCATCACCGACGCTTGCATCGGGTGGGAGGCGACCGAAGAGGTGCTGCAAATGTTGGCAGAAGGCGTGGCGCAACGGCGCCTGGCAATCGTGCAATAACCACGGCCGACGCGTCGCGCGCGAGCCGCGTTACCTGGCCGCACACGGCTCGACCGTTCGTCGGGCGAAACAACGCAACGATCGGACTGGCGCCGACGTCTGCCCTACCGAAGTCACTTTCGCGCAAGGCTGCATGCTGTAATAGCGACGCCATCGACGACTGCGTCGAGGCGTCCCAGGAGGTTCTCCGATGCAGTCCACCACGAGTCCCGCCACCGGCATCGGCCTCGGTTCCCAACCCCGACCCCGCGTCAGCCCGCACGAACGGCTGACCTCGCTTGGCTTGACCCCGCTCGGTCGAGCCAGCGAGTTCGCCGATGATATCTATTCGCTGATGGCCAAGACGCCCCTGTTCTCGGGCCTCGACATGGGCGAGACGCGGACGCTCGGCGCCTTCATGTACGTCTACGACGCCCCGGCGGGGCTGACGCTGATCAACGAGGGCGACGCCGGCGATTTCATGGTGCTGCTGATGTCGGGAATGGTCGACGTCCTGCGCCGCAATCGCTACAACTATCCGTCGCGGATCGCCGTGGCCCATGCCGGTCACGCGCTGGGCGAGATGTCGATGTTCGACGGCGAGCCACGCTTTGCTTCGTGCGTCACGCTCGAGCAATGTCGCCTGGCCGTGCTCACGCGCGATTCGCTGATGCTCGTACTGCAGGACGAGGCCAGACTCGGCAACAAGATCCTGCTCAAGCTCGTGCAACTGCTGTCCGAGCGATTGCGCCAGACGAGCGCCAAGCTCGTCTCGTACCTCGAGGCCTCGCGCGAGGCCTGAACCCTCCCGGACCGACCGGGTCCAGCCGGGTCCAGGGCGAACCTAGGCCGGATATCTAGGCCGGATCTGGGCCGGATATCTAGGCCGGATCTAGGTGGGGTCGGCAGGCGCCGGCTCGCGCTGCCACAACACGTCGCTTCCGCCCTCGGCGCGGTTGATCGTCCGGGCCAGGACGAACAGCAGGTCCGACAGCCGATTGAGATAGTGGCGCAGCATCGGCCTTACCGGTTCGGCCAGCCCGAGCGCGACCACGGCCCGTTCGGCGCGCCGGCAGACCGTTCGCGAGACATGGGCCAGCGCCGCCGGCCGCGAGCCGCCGGGCAGGATGAACTCCTCGAGCCGGGGCAGGTCGGCATTGAACTGCGCGAGCAACCGGTCGAGCCGCTCGACGCTATCGGCCTTGAGGTTCTCGAAACCCGGGATCGACAACTCGCCACCGAGATCGAACAGGTCATGCTGGATCCGCGCCAGCGCCGTCGCCACCGCCTCGGGCAGGGGCTCGGCCGCGAGCACGCCGAGGGTCGAATTCAGTTCGTCGACGTCGCCCATGGCGGCCACGCGTGCCGCGTTCTTCGGTACGCGGCTGCCGTCGCCGAGCCCGGTCGTGCCGTCGTCGCCGGTCCGCGTGGCGATCCGCGTCAGTCTCTTGCCCATGTCCTGTCCAGTGCCGATGAAGCGGCGCAGGCAGCAAGATACCGCGCTTCGCCGGCCGATAAAATCGCCGGTTTAGCCGTTGCCGGCCCGCCGTTGTCCATTCCGTCCTCTTCTCGTCGTCGCGACCGGGGCTCCCGCGGTCTTGGTGTCACCGCTCCAATCGTCGCCGCCGCGGTCGCGCCTCCCGTGGCCGCCGTCGTCATCGGCCTTGTCACCGGCTGCGCGATCACGACACCCGACCCGACGCCACCCCGGACGGCCCTGGCCTGGCAGTCGCCGTTGCCTCACCGCGGCGACCCTGCGGCGGTTGGCGATTGGTGGCAGCGGCTCGGCGATCCGGACCTGCCGGTGCTGATCGCGGCGGCCCAGCGCGATAATCCGAACCTGGCCGTCGCCGTCGCCCGGATCGAACAGGCCCGCGCCAATGCCCGCGTCGCCGGTGCCGCGCTCGTGCCGCGGCTCGACGGCAATGCGAGCGCGAGCCGGGCGAAGACCCTGGTGCCGCCGCCCGGGCTGACGGCGACGATCGCCACGGCGACGGTCGATGCGGCCTGGGAACTGGACCTGTTCGGCAGTGCGCGGCGCAGCCGGGAAGCGGCAGTGGCGCGCGTTGCCGGCGCCGAGGGCCGGTGGCACGACGGCCGTGTCAGTCTCGCGGCCGAGACGGCGCAGGCCTACGTCGACCTGCGCCTCTGTGAAGCGGTGCTCGACCTCTACCGCCAGGACCTGGACTCGCTCGGTCGCAGCCGCGCGCTGACGGCTCGCAAGGTCGAGGCCGGGTTCTCGGCGCCGGCCGACGCCGCGCTGGTCGAGGCCGGCGCCGCGGAGAGCAGCAACCGGATGCGAGGCCAGCAAACGACCTGTCGAACCCGTCTGCTGACCTTGTCGTCATTGACCGGCGAAGGGGCAGCCGAACTCCAGCACCGCCTCGGGCCGCGCTTTGGTCAGCTTCCGCAGCCGGCGACCCTGGCGGTAACGACCGTCCCGGCCGAAGCGCTGGCCAGGCGCCCCGACCTCATCGTCCTCGAGCGCTCGTTGCAGGCGGCGAGCCTGGAGGTGGGCGTTGCGCAGGCCGAGCGGTTCCCGAGGCTGCGGCTCAGCGGCTCGATCGGGCGCGGCATCGTGCGCGCTTTCGACACCACCATCAAGGGGCCGCAATGGTCGATCGCCCCGGATCTGATCGTCCCGCTGTTCGACGGTGGCCGCAGCGCCGCGCTCGTCGACGGCGCGAACGCCCGCTTCGCCGAAGCCATGGCAAGCTATCGTGCCCAGGCTCGCGTCGCCGTCCTCGAGATCGAGATGGCGCTCACCCGGATCGACGGTGCCGGCGAGCGGCTGGCCGATGCCGAGCAGGCGGCTGCGGCGTTCGGGCGCTACCTGCGCGCGACGCAGAGTCGTTACGAGACCGGGGCCGGCAGCCTGTTCGAACAGGAGGAGGCGCGACGCTCGACACTGAACGCCGGCGCTGCGCTGCTGCTACTGCGCGCCGAACAACTCGCGGCCTGGATCACGCTCTACAAGGGCCTCGGCGGCGACTGGCAGGAAACGGAACCGGACGAGGCGGCGCCATGACTGCAGCATGCTCGCGCTTGCGCCGACCCGATCGGTCGATCTGCCATCGCCAGCGCCAGTCGGGCCGGGCGCGCGTCACCCCGCTGGTTGCGCTCGTCGCGCTGATCGCGATCGCCGTGGCAGTCGGCGCGGCCTGGTACGCAGGCGGGTTCGGCCCGCGGGATGGGGCGAGCTCGCCGCCCGGCTCGAACGGGACCGGCGCGACGCCGGGCTCGCACGCGACGAACGCAGCGCCGGGCTCGAACGCGCGTATCGCGACCCCCGGACCAGCGGGCGTCACCCCGGCGATGACGATCACGGTGGTGCGGCCGCAACGGGTGCGATGGTCGATCACGCTGCCAGCGCAGGGGAGCATTGCCGCCTGGCAGGAAGCAGCGATCGGCGCCGAGGTCAGCGGCATGCGGATCGCCGAGGTCCGTGCCAACGTCGGTGACCGCGTCGAGCGCGGCGACGTGCTTGCCACCCTGGCGCCGACGACGCTGGCCAACGAACTCGCGCAGCAACAGGCGACGCTGGCCGAGGCCCGGGCCGCGCTGGCCGAGGCGCGCGCCAATGCCGAGCGCGCCCGCAAGTTGCAGGACAGTGGCGCGATCAGCGTCCAGCAGGTCAACCAGTATCTGACCGCCGAGCAGACGGCACGGGCCCGCGTCCAGGCGGTCGACGCCCGGATCCGCACCGATCGGCTGCGCCTGTCGCAGGCCGAGGTCAGGGCACCTGACAACGGCGTGGTTTCGGCGCGGATCGCGACACCGGGAGCGGTGGCCCAGGCTGGCCAGGAACTGTTTCGCCTGATCCGTGATGGCCGGCTCGAGTGGCGTGCCGAGGTTCCGGCGGCGGATCTCGGGCGGCTCCACGCCGGGACCGCGGCGACGATCACGCTGCCCGACGGTTCGGCGGCTCAAGGTCGGGTGCGCGTCATTGGGCCGACCGTCGATCCGCAGACCCGCAACGGCCTGGTCTACGTCGACCTGGACGAAGCCGGGCCGAGCACGTCCGGTGGCGGTGCCCGAGCCGGGATGTTCGCGCGCGGCAGCTTCGAGCTGGGGCGGACCGAGGCGCTGACCGTGCCGACGCCGGCCGTCGCGATCCGTGACGGCTTCTCGCATGTCTTTCGCGTCGGCGCCGACGGCAAGGTCACGCTGGTCCGGGTCGTCACCGGCCGCCGTCAGGACGACCGGGTCGAGATCGTCGAGGGCATCGACGACGGCGACACGGTGGCGGAGAGCGGCGTCGGATTCCTCGCCGACGGCGACTTCGTGGCGATCGTGCCGTCGCCGGACAGGCCGGCGGCTGCGAACTGATCGGCGCCCGCAACCTGCAACCGCCCGTGAATTCCCCGCGCTCGGCGCCGCAAGGAAGCACCCGCCCGTGAATCTCCCGCGCTCGGCGCCGCAACGAAGCACCCGCGCATGAACCTCTCGACCTGGTCGATCCGCAACCCGATCCCGTCGTTGCTGCTGTTCATCCTGCTCACCGGGCTGGGGCTGATGAGCTTCGGCACGATGAAGATCCAGAATTTCCCCGACATCGACCTGCCGACGGTGATCGTGACCGTGAGCCTGCCGGGAGCGGCACCGGCGCAGCTCGAGACCGAGGTCGTGCGCAAGATCGAGAATTCGATCGCGTCGGTCACCGGGCTGAAGCACGTCATGTCGCGGATCCAGGATGGCGTGGCGACGATCACCGTCGAGTTCCGGCTCGAGAAGGCGGTGTCCGACGCTGTCGACGACGTCCGCGACGCGGTGATGCGCATCCGGGCCGATCTGCCGCAGGACCTGCGCGATCCGGTGATCACCAAGCTGGAACTGGCCGCGACTCCGGTTCGGGTCCATACCATCGCCTCGTCGCGGATGGACGAGCAGCAGTTGTCCTGGTTCGTCGACAACGACGTCACGCGGCTGCTGCTCGCCGTGCCCGGTGTCGGCCGTGTCACGCGTGTCGGCGGCGTGGCCCGCGAGGTCCGCGTCGAGCTCGATCCGACGCGGCTGCAGGCGTTGAACGTCACCGCCGCCGAGATCTCGCGCCGCGTCCGCGAGGTTCAGCGCGATACGTCGGGCGGGCGGGCCGACATCGGTGGCGTCGAGCAGTCGATCCGCACGGTCGGTACCGTCGCGACCGCAGCCGAACTGGCGGCACTCGACATCCCGCTGCCCGACGGCCGCCGCGTCCGGCTCGACGCCATCGCTCGCGTCTCCGACACCATCGCCGAGCGCCGCGCGGGCGCGTTCCTCGACGGCAAGCCGGTGGTCGGGTTCGAGATCAGTCGCAGCCGCGGCGCCAGCGAGATCGCGATCGGCCGGGCGATCGAGGACAAGCTCGCCCAGCTGAAGGCGTCTCGCCCCGATCTCGAGATCGCCACGGCGTTCGATTTCATCGAGCCGATCGAGGACGGCTACCGCGGTTCGATGGCGCTGCTGCTCGAAGGCGGCGCGCTCGCCGTGTTGGTGGTCTGGCTGTTCCTGCGCGACTGGCGGGCGACGCTGGTCGCGGCCACGGCACTGCCACTGTCGGTCATCCCGGCGTTCTGGGGGATGGACCTGATGGGCTTCACGCTGAACGTCGTGACCCTGCTGTCGCTCGCACTCGTGGTCGGGATCCTGGTCGACGATGCCATCGTCGAGATCGAGAACATCGTCAGGCACCTCGGCCTGGGCAAGTCGCCGCGCGAAGCGGCGATGGAAGCGGTCGAGGAGATCGGGCTCGCGGTGGTCGCCACCACGTTCACGCTGGTCGCGGTTTTCCTGCCGACGGCGTTCATGAGCGGCGTGGCCGGCAAGTTCTTCAAGCAGTTCGGCTGGACGGCGGCGATCGCCGTGGCGACTTCGCTGCTGGTGGCGCGGCTGCTGACGCCGATGATGGCCGCCTACCTGTTGAAGCCGCGGCCGCTGGACCGCGGCGAAGGGCGGCTGATGCGCCGCTACCTCGGCTGGGTCGAATGGTGCCTGCGCCATCGGCTGGTGACGACCGTGCTGGCCGCGCTCTTCTTCATCGGTTCGCTGCTGCTGGTGCCGCTGTTGCCCGCGGGCTTCATTCCGCCCGACGACCTGGCGCAGACCCAGGTGATCATCGAACTGCCGCCGGGTTCGCGCTTCCAGCAGACCCGCGCGACGGCCGAGACAGCCCGCGAACGGCTGCTGGCGACCGGTCACGTTCGCCAGGTCTACGCCGCGATCGGCGGCGGCAGCGCCGGCAGCGATCCGTTCTTCGCCGGCGGTGCGCCCGAGGTGCGCAAGGTGACGCTGCTGCTCTACCTCACGCCGCGCGGCGAACGGACCCTCTCCAAGCAGGCGATCGAAGCCGACCTGCGCCGTGCGCTGGCGCCGATACCCGGGATCCGCAGCACAGTCGGCTTCGGTGGCGCTGGCGAGAAGCTGGTCGTCGGGCTCACGGGCAGCGACAGCGCAGCGCTCGATGCCGTCACGCGCCAGGCGATCCGCGAGATCAGGACCATCCCCGGCCTGGGCAACGTCAGCTCGAGCGCAGCGCTGACCCGGCCCGAACTCGTCGTTCGGCCCGACCCGGCACGCGCTGCGGATCTCGGCGTGACCTCGAGCGCGATCGCCGACACGCTGCGCGTCGCCACGGCCGGCGACTTCGACCAGAGCCTGGCCAAGCTCAACCTGCCGCAGCGCCAGGTGCCGATCGTCGTGCGCCTGCCGGAGTCGGCGCGGCACGATCTCGGCCTGATCGGGCGGCTGGCCGTGCCGGGGCGCGGCGGGCACGTGCCGCTGGGCAATGTCGCCACCCTGGCGATCGATTCGGGCCCGGCGCAGATCGACCGCTACGACCGCAACCGCAACGTCTTCATCGAGGTCGAGCTCAACGGTCAGGCGCTCGGCACCGTGCTGAGCAAGGTCGATGCGCTGCCGTCGTTGCAGCGCCTGCCGGCCACCGTGCAGCGGGCCGAACTCGGCGATGTCGAGGGGATGAACGAGCTGTTCGGCAGCTTCGGCCTGGCGATGCTGATCGGCGTGGCCTGCATCTATACCGTCCTGGTGCTGCTGTTCCACGACTTCATGCAGCCGATCACCATCCTGGCGGCGTTGCCGCTGTCGATCGGCGGCGCCTTCGCCGCGCTGCTGCTGGCCGGCAAGAGCTTCTCGATGCCGTCGCTGATCGGCCTGGTGATGCTGATGGGGATCTCGACCAAGAACTCGATCCTGCTGGTCGAGTACGCGATCATGGCCCGTCGCGACCACGGCATGGCGCGCGGTGACGCGATCGTTGATGCGTGCCGCAAGCGGGCACGGCCGATCATCATGACGACGCTCGCCATGGGCGCAGGGATGCTGCCGATCGCCCTCGGGCTCGGCGTCGATCCGAGCTTCCGCTCGCCGATGGCGGTAGCGGTGATCGGCGGCCTGGTGACGTCGACCTTCCTGTCGCTGCTGGTGATACCGGTGGTCTTCACCTGGGTCGACGACGTCATCGGCTGGGCGCGCCGGACGTTCGTCCGCGCCGTCCCGCAGCCGCAGCCGCAGCCGCATCCCGGCCCGCCGCCGCATCCCGGCCCGGGCCAGCCGGTGCCGCCACTAGAATGACGCCTTCGACGCATCAGTGAACGCCTTCTCCGCGGGGCGCGCCAGCATGGGCAACACCATCCTCGAGCATCTCCCCGTCGGCCAGAAGGTCGGCATCGCCTTCTCCGGCGGCCTCGACACCAGCGCCGCGCTGCACTGGATGCGCAAGAAGGGCGCCATCCCCTACGCCTACACGGCCAATCTCGGGCAGCCCGACGAGCCCGACTACGACGACATCCCGCGCCGGGCGAAGCAGTATGGCGCCGAGGTCGCGCGGCTGGTCGACTGCCGCGCGCAACTGGTCCACGAGGGCATCGCAGCGCTGCAATGCAGTGCGTTCCACATCTCCACGGCTGGCGTCACCTACTTCAACACCACACCGATCGGGCGGGCCGTGACCGGCACGATGCTGGTGGCCGCGATGCAGGAGGACGGTGTCGACATCTGGGGCGACGGCAGCACCTTCAAGGGCAATGACATCGAGCGGTTCTACCGCTACGGGCTGCTGACCAACCCGGGCCTGCGAATCTACAAGCCGTGGCTCGACCAGGCATTCATCGACGAACTGGGCGGCCGCGCCGAAATGTCGGCGTTCCTGCGTGACGCCGGATTCGACTATCGGATGTCGGACGAGAAGGCGTACTCGACGGACTCGAACCTGCTCGGCGCGACGCACGAGGCCAAGGATCTGGAACTGCTGTCGAGCGGGATCCGCATCGTCGAGCCGATCATGGGCGTACCGTTCTGGCGCGACGGCAGTGCCCCCGGGCCCGAGGAAGTCCGGATCCGGTTCGACGAGGGGCAGCCGGTTGCGCTAAATGGTCGCACCTTCGACGATCCGGTCGAACTGCTGCTCGAGGCCAACCGGATCGGGGGTCGCCACGGCCTCGGGATGAGCGACCAGATCGAGAACCGGATCATCGAAGCCAAGAGCCGCGGGATCTACGAAGCGCCGGGCATGGCGCTGCTGTTCATCGGCTACGAGCGCCTCGTCACCGGCATCCACAACGAGGACACGATCGAGCAGTACCGCGACAATGGGCGCCGCCTCGGGCGGCTGCTGTACCAGGGGCGCTGGTTCGATCCACAGGCGATCATGCTGCGCGAGACGGCGCAACGCTGGGTCGCCCGGG
>JBEVJQ010000179.1:0-15215 GCA_040510055.1 Burkholderiaceae bacterium
CCGAGACCAGGTCGATCGGTTTGCCGAGCACCTTGCCGTCGGTCGAGTAGTCCTGGATCGCCAGCCGTGCGGCCAGCACGGACCCGGTTCCCGCGTTGTCGGCCGAGACGCTCGACATGTCGGTGAGTACACCGATCCGCACGACGTCGTCGCTGATCCGGCGCGACTGGGCCACCACGGCCGGCGCGACCAGCGGGAGGGTGGCGGCTACGAGCGCGCCGATGGCGGCCTTCGCTTTCGCGCCGCCGAACGGCCTTCCTGTCGCGCCCGACGCCGTCGTGACCGACGGTCCCCCTGCGTACTGGCTGGCCTGCCTGTTGAACACGTTTTCGGTCCCCTGGGCGTTGGGCGTTGGGCGACGGTCGAACCCCGTTACGCGATTATTCGCTACACTGGCCCGGCCCTTCTTCCACGAGGACCGAACCATGAAGCGATGGACGCTTGGCCTGGCGGTTGGATGTCTCGCGACGATCCCGTTGCTCGCGGCGGCGCAGTTCGCCAAACCCGATGACGCGATCTACTACCGTCAGAGCGCGATGAACCTGATGGGGAACCACGTCGGGCGCCTGGGAGCGATGGCGCAAGGCAAGGTTCCCTGGGACACGAAGGTCGCGATCGAGAACGTCGCGGTGGTCCAGGCGATTCACAAGTTGCCGTTCGCCGCGTTCGGCGAGGGTACGGACAAGGGCAAGACCAAGGCCAAGCCCGAAATCTGGGCCGACCGGGCGAAATTCGAGAAGGCGCGCGACAACATGTTCGCAAACGTGGCCAAGCTGTCCGAGGCGGCCAAGGGCGGCCAGGAAGCCGCGCTGAAGTCGGCGATCGGCGACACCGGCGCCGCCTGCAAGAACTGCCACGACGACTTCCGCAGCCGCTAGTCACCGGGGCTGCGGCCCCGATCACCGCGTCGACCAGCGGCAGGCGGGCGGGTCGACCGCCTGGCTCGGCGCGTGCTTCGGCCCGCCTGGCTGGCAGCGCGTGAGGGCGATCTCGGCGTCGCGTCAGCGGGTGACGATCCACCAGACCAACGCGGCGCACAGCGCGAACACCACCAGTCCGCGGATCCTCGTTCCTGCCCCGTCGTCGGCGGCGGCCGGTATCGAAACGGCATCGAGGCCGTCGCTGCCGGCGCGCTTGTCGCCACCGACCATCGCGCGCACCAGTCGCTGACCGCGCGCGAAGCGGTAGAACGCGATCGCGGCCAGGTGCAGCACGATCAACACGCAGATGACGAACCCGTTGAGATGATGCCAGCCGGTGATGGCGTCGCTGGTCTCCTTGCTGATGAACTTGACCAGCGGCCCCTCGGTGAAGACGTCATCGTTGGCGAACAGCCCCATCGTCGCCTGGGCGAGCAGCAGGACGATCATCGCCACCACCGACAGGCTGCCCAGCGGGTTGTGGCCGGCCGAGGCGCGCGCTTCCGGCGCCCCGCGCAGGTAGCGGACGATGTTGGCCGGCCCCGACAGGAAGTCGCCGAAGCGCGCGTAGCGGCTGCCGACGAACCCCCAGACGACCCGGAACAGCATCAGCGCCAGGATGCAATACCCGAAGCGCATGTGCCAGGCCATCCAGTTGCCACCGATCGTGATCGACACGAGCGAGCCGATGATGCACAGGACCAGCGCCCAGTGGAACACCCGCAGGGGCAGGTCCCAGACGCGGACCGCTGCTGGCGACCGCGCCACTCCGGCCGCCGCCGGCGAGCCCGAACCGACTGCAGTCCTGTCCGGGCCGGCTCCGGTCGGCGCGTGACGGTCTGCGGTCGGCTGGTGCCTGGCGGACCGATCAGGGGAGTTCGACTTCGGTGCCATCCTTCTTCTTCACCGGTCGCAGCAGGTCTTCGCGCTTGACGCCGAGCCACATGGCGATCGCGGCCGCCACGAACACCGAAGAGTAGATGCCGAACAGGATGCCGATGCTCAGCGCCATCGCGAAGTAGTGCAGCGTCGGGCCGCCGAACAGCAGCATCGACAGCACCATCATCTGCGTCGACCCGTGGGTGATGATCGTCCGCGAGATCGTGCTGGTGATGGCGTGGTCGAGCACCTCCGGCGTCGTCAAGGTCCGCGACCGGCGCTCGCGAAATTTCTCGCGGACCCGGTCGAAGATCACCACCGACTCGTTGACCGAATAACCGAGCACGGCCAGCACCGCGGCCAGCACCGACAGCGAGAACTCCCACTGGAAGGCAGCGAAGAACCCCAGGATGATGACCACGTCGTGCAGGTTGGCGATGATCGCCGCGACCGCGTATTTCCATTCGAACCGGATCGACAGGTAGATGACGATGCCCACGATCACGAACAGCAGCGCGAGCGCGCCGTCGCTCGCCAGCTCGCGCCCGACCTGCGGCCCGACGAACTCGTTGCGACGCAACTGGACCGACGAGTCGGTGGCCTTCAGCGCTGCCATCACCCGGTCGGCCTGCTGCTGCGACGTCACCCCTCGCGCAGCGGCAACCGGATCAGCACGTCGCGCGAGGTGCCGAAGTTCTGGACCTGGGCATCGGCGAAACCCAGCTTCTCGATCGCGGTACGTGACTTCTCGAGGTCGGCCGCACCATCGAACGCGACCTCCATCACCGTCCCGCCGGTGAATTCGATCGACAGGTGCAGCCCGCGGGCCAGCAGGAAGCCGATGGCCGCCAGGAACGTCACCAGCGAGATGACGTTGAAGATCAGCGCATGGCGCATGAACGGGATGTCGCGCCGGATCCGGAAGAATTCCATGGTCAGCCCCCGGCCTTGGGCACGGCATCCGGCTTCCAGACCTGGCCGATGTCGAGCTTGGCCACCTTCTTGCGCCGCCCATACCACACCGCCACCAGCCCGCGTGAGACGAACACGGCCGAGAACATCGACGTCAGGATGCCGAGGCAATGGACTACGGCGAAGCCCTTGACCGGCCCCGAGCCGAACGCGAGCAGCGCGATTCCGGCGATCAGCGTGGTGATGTTCGAGTCGAGGATCGTCGCCCAGGCCCGCTCGTAGCCGGCGTTGAGCGCTGCCACCGGAGTGGCGCCGTTGCGCAGTTCCTCGCGGATCCGCTCGTTGATCAGCACATTGGCGTCGATCGCCATCCCCAGCGTCAGCGCGATCGCTGCCATCCCCGGCAAGGTCAACGTGAGCTGCAGCAGCGACAGCAACGCCACCAGCAGCAGCAGGTTGACCGCCAGCGCAAGGGTCGAGATCAGACCGAACAGCGTGTAGTAGAGCGTCATGAAGACCGCGATCATCAGGAAGCCCCAGGCAACCGAATGGAAGCCCTTGCTGATGTTGTCGGCCCCGAGGCTCGGGCCGATGGTCCGTTCCTCGATGATCTCCATCGGCGCAGCCAGGGCGCCGGCACGCAGCAGCAGCGACAGGTCGTTGGCGTTCTGCGGGTTGCCCATGCCGGTGATCTGGAAGCGCGAGCCGAGTTCCGACTGGATCGTCGCGACCGTCAGCACCTCGCCGCGCCCCTTCTCGAACAGGACGACGGCCATCGGCTTCTTGATGTTCGCTCGCGAGACCTCGCGCAGCGTCCGGCCGCCGGCGTCGTTGAGGTTGACGGCGACCGCCGGCTGCTGGTTCTCGTCGAACGTCGACGCTGCGCCGGTGAGCTGCTCGCCGGTGAAGATCGCCTGGCGCTTGAGTACGACCGGAGCGCCGCGTCCCTGGCGGAACAGTTCCGAGCCGAACGGGACCGGCCCCTGGTTGGTCACCGCCCGCTGGGCCTCGTCGCTGAGGTCGACGAGCCGGGCCTCGAGCGTCGCGGTGCGGCCGAGGATGTCCTTGGCCCGCGTCGTGTCCTGGACGCCCGGAAGCTGGACCACGATCCGGTCCTGGCCCTGGCGCTGGATCACCGGCTCGGCCACGCCCAGTTCGTTGATCCGGTTCGACAGCGTCGTGATGTTCTGCTGCAGCGACGTGTCGACGAAGGTGCGGGCGGCGAGATCGCTCAGCCGCGCCGTCAGCGTCAGGTTGTCACCGGCCCCGCCCGGGGTGAGCTGGTAGTCGGGCAGCGACGCGACGATGACGTCGGTGGCGCGCTGGCGCGTGGCGGCGTCGCGGAAGCGGACGTCGACGACGTCGCCGTTGCGTTCGATCCCGGAATGGCGGACGTCCTTGTCGCGCAGGACGCCGCGGATCTCGGACACGGCCTGTTCGGTCCGTTTGGTCATCGCCGCACGGGTATCGACCTGCATCAGGAAATGGACCCCGCCGCGCAGATCGAGTCCCAGGTACATCGGCAGCGCCCGCAATGACAGCAACCAGGTCGGCGTGTTCGACAGCAGATTCAGCGCCGCGATATACGTGGGATCGGCCGGGTCGGGATTCAAGGCCTTCTCGAGCGTGTCCTTGGCGCGGATCTGGACGTCGGGCGTCGCGAAGCGGATCTTGAGCGATGCGGTATCGCGAACCGCCCCGAGGTTCTCGATGCCGGCCGCGTTCAGCGCGGCGATCGCGCGCTTCTCGAGCCCTTCATCGACCTTGACGGTCGCCTTCAGGCTCGAGATCTGGACCGCGGGTACCTCGCCGTAGAGGTTCGGCAGCGTGTAGATCAGCCCGAACAGCAGCGCGATGGCGATGACCACATATCGCCAGACGGGGTATCGGGTCACGGTAGCTTGCTCACCGCTTCGTCACAGCGCCTTGATCGTTCCCTTGGGCAGCAACGTCTGGACCGACTGCTTCTGGAATTGCATCTCGATCGGCTGATTGCCCTGGTGACCGACCTCGACCGTGACATAGGAATCGGAAACCTTCGAAACCTTGCCCACGACGCCGCCGGAGGTGATGACCTCGTCACCTTTCTGCAAAGCCTCGAGCATGGTCCGGTGTTCCTTGGCCCGTTTCATCTGAGGCCGGATCATCAGGAAGTACAGCACGACGAACATCAGGATGATCGGCAGGAAGCCGAGCAACTGACCCTCGGCACCGCCGGCCTGGGCATAGGCGTTGGAGATGAGCACTGAAAGATCCCCTGGTGTTGAAGCGGCGGATTATAGCGGCGGGGTCATCGGCGACCGGCGCCCGCTCGGGCGGATCAGCGTTGCCGAGCGGTGGTCGTCACCGATCTGCGCGCCGCAAGCGGCGCGCCAGCCACGGTCCGAGCAGCAGCAGCACGGCGATCGCCAGCAGAACGGCCGAGCCGGGGCGCGTGACCAGGATCGACGGATCACCCTGGCTGACGGCCAGCGCCCGGCGCAGTTGCTCCTCGGCGATCGGCCCGAGGATCATGCCGACGATCAGCGGCGCCGTGCCGAAGCCGTAGCGGCGCATGAAGTAACCGAGCACGCCGATGCCGTAGAGCAGGAAGACGTCGAACGTCGACTGGCGCATCCCGTAGACGCCCATGCCGGCGAACAGCAGGATGCCGCCGTAGAGCAGGGGCCGTGGAATCTGCAACAGCTTGACCCAGAGCCCGACCAGCGGCAGGTTCAGCACCAGCAGCATCACGTTGCCGATGTAGAAGCTCGCGATCAGTCCCCAGACCAGCGCGGCGTTGTTCGCGAACAGCAACGGTCCCGGCTGTAGCCCGTATTGCTGGAACGCGGCCAGCAGGATCGCGGCGGTTGCCGACGTCGGCAGCCCCAGGGTCAGCAGCGGCACCATCGTTCCGGTCGACGCCGCATTGTTCGCCGCTTCGGGGCCGGCCACGCCCTCGATCGCGCCCTTGCCGAATTCCTCCGGATGCTTCGACAGCTTCTTTTCGAACGCGTACGACAGGAAGGTCGGGATTTCGGCGCCCCCGGCGGGGACGGTGCCGAACGGAAAGCCCAGGGCCGTTCCGCGCAGCCACGGCTTCCACGAGCGCCGCCAGTCGTCGCGACTCATCCAGATCGAATCGGAAACGCGCTCGAGTTTCTCCTCGACCCGGTTGTACTTGGCCGCCAGATAGAGCGTTTCGCCGACGGCGAACAGCCCCACGGCGACGGTGACGACCTCGATCCCATCGAGCAGCGGCGCCAGTCCGAACGTGAACCGCGATTCGCCAGTCTGGTTGTCGAGGCCGACGAGGCCGACGGCGAGGCCGACCGAAAGCGAGACCAGACCGCGCAGCGTCGACTCGCCCAGGACGGCCGCGACCGTGACGAAGGCCACCACCATCAGCGCGAAGTATTCGCCAGGCCCGAGCAGCAACGCGAGCTCGACGATCACCGGCGCAAGCAGCGTAACCAGCACCGTGGCGATGGTCCCGGCGACGAACGACCCGATCGCGCTGGTCGACAACGCCGCGCCGGCGCGGCCGCGCTTGGCCATCTCGTGGCCTTCCATCGCGGTCACGATCGTCGCGCTCTCGCCGGGCGTGTTCAGCAGGATCGACGTGGTCGAGCCACCGTACATCGCGCCGTAGTAGACGCCGGCGAACATGATCAGGGCGCCGGACGCATCGAGCTTCGTGGTCAGTGGCAGCAGCAACGCGATCGTCACCGCCGGCCCGAGTCCGGGCAGCACGCCGATCGCAGTCCCCAGTGTCACGCCGACCAGCGCCCAGAGCAGGTTCTGCGCCGTCAGCGCAACGGCGAACCCGGCGGCCAGCGATTCGAGGGCTTCGGTCATCGCGGCCCGGGGTGCGTTGTCATGGACGGAGGAATTCGAACGGCCCCACCGGCAGCTGGATCTTCAGCCCCACCGAGAACATCAGATAGACCGCGATTGCCAGCGCGAGACCGATCAAGGCGTCATGGAGCCAGCGACTACTGCCGAAGCCGCGGGCCGTCATCGCGAACAACAGCGTCGAGGCGACGATGAAGCTGGCGCGCTCGACCAGCAGGCCATAGACGATGAGCCCGGCCGAAACCCAGAAGAAGCCGCGGCGGTCGAAGCCGAGTTCGTGCTCGGCGGCTTCGTCGAGGCCATCGAAGCCACGGCGCCAGGCCTGCCAGGTCAGCGTGGCGCCCAGGATCAGCAGGACGGTGCCGACGATCCGCGGCAGCGCCCCGGGGCCGATCCCGGCGTAGCCCGCCTGGACCGGCAGGTCGGCCGCGGCCCAGAGGACGCCGGCGCCGAACAGGATCACGATCACGCCGACGACGATCTGTCCGGTCCGCCCTTCGCGCGCTGCCGCGGGCGTTCCCTCGCGCATCGTTGGCGGCCGGGTTACTTCTTGCCCATCCCGAGGTCACCGAGGATCTGCGCGATCCGCTTTTCGTCTTCGGCGATGTACTTGCCGAACTGATCGCCCGGCAGATAGACCTCGGTCCAGAGCCGCTCCTCGACCGCCTTCTTCCAGCTCGCGTGGTCGGTTGCTGTCTTGACGGCCTTGATCATCTCGTTGCGCTGGGCGGCGGAGATGCCGGGCGCGCCAAAGACGCCGCGCCAGTTGGCCAGCTCGACGTCGACGCCCTGTTCCTTGAGCGTCGGGATGTCGATGCCTTTCTCGCGCGTCGGCGACGACATCGCCAACGCCCTCATCTTGCCGGACTTGATGTGCTGCTCGAACTCGCTGTAGCCCGAAACGCCGGCGGCGACGTGGCCACCGATGATCGCGGCCACGGCATCGCCGCCGCCCTTGAACGGGACGTAATTGGTCTTGGCCGGATCGACGCCCGTGGCTTTGGCGATCATGCCGACGAGAATGTGATCACTGCCGCCAGCGCTGCCGCCGCCCCAGGCGACGCTGCCGGGGTTGGCCTTCATCTTGTCGGCCAGTTGCTTGACCGACTTGATTGGCGAACTGGCCGGAACGACGATGACTTCGTACTCGGTGGTCAGGCGCGCGATCGGCGTGACCTGTTCGAGTGACAGCGGCGACTTGCTGCTGATCAGGCCGCCGACCATGACCATGCCGCCGACCAGCAGTGCGCTGGGATCGCCCTTGGCGGTGTTGACGAACTGCGCCAGGCCGATGGCACCGGCAGCACCACCCTTGTTGTCGTACTGGATGTTCTTGACCGCGCCCGATGCCTGCATCGCCGCGCCGAGCGCGCGGCCGGTCGAGTCCCAGCCTCCGCCGGGCGCGGCCGGAATCATCATCTTGACGCTGTCGAGCGCTAGGGCAGCGCCGGCGCCGCCGACTGCTGCTGCCGCGATGGCCAGGTGAGCAATCGCCCGCGCCCATGTTGCTGCCTGCATCCCTTCCTCCCGCAATGGTCCCGATTTGACATGCGGATTGCCGCAGCTTCCGGGTTGTCGCGGCGAGCATATCACGGGGGTCCAAGCGCTCGGTCGCGGCGGTTCCGACCCGGTTCCAAGGCGTCGCCCGGTCCGAAACCGGCGCCGGCGACTCGCTGGCTCTGGCCTTACGCTGGTTCAATAGCTCGTCGGCTCGGACGCCGGGCGCCCGCCTGTCGGTCATTCTTTTCCGCTCGCGATCAGTCGGCCGAGGCGGCATCGCGGGCTGTGCGGCAGGGACGTGGGCGAAGCGCTGCGGCAGGGTCGGGTATATTGGCCCCGTGAACCGAGATATCCCCCCGTTGGGCAGCGGGTCCCGGACTGCCCGCTCCACCGTCACGGCGCCAGCAGCAGGCAGCCGTGGAAGCCCACTGAACGGCCAGCGGCCGATCGCCGGTAATGGCGATGCCGCAGCCGATGAGGGGCGTCCGATGTCGCATGTGATTCGTGACCGGATCCTTTCTGCCGGCGCCCGGTTCCACGCCAACGACAACATCGCCCCGTTCATCCGATCCGACGAAGAACGGGCGGCGCTGCGCGACGAGATCACCCACTGCGTCGAAGCGATGCTGCGGGCACTGGTCATCGATACCGAATCGGACCACAACACCCAGGACACGGCGCGACGCGTCGCCAAGCTCTATCTGGACGAGGTGTTTGGCGGGCGCTACCGGACAGCGCCGTCGCTGACCGAGTTCCCGAACGTCGAGAAGCTCAACGAGTTGATTGTCGTCGGGCCGATCACCGTCCGTTCGGCGTGCTCCCACCACCTGTGCCCGATCATGGGCCGGCTCTGGATCGGGATGCTGCCGTCGCCCGACTCGAACCTCGCGGGCCTGTCGAAGTTCGCGCGGCTCGCCGACTGGATCATGAGCCGCCCGCAGATCCAGGAAGAGGCGGTCAAGACGCTGGCCGACGAGATCGAGGGCCGGCTGGCCCCCGACGGGCTCGCCCTGGTGATGGAAGCCGAGCATTTCTGCACCCAGTGGCGCGGCGTCAAGGACGCGAGCCGGATGACGTCCTCGGTGATGCGGGGTGCGTTCCTCACCGATCCCACGCTGCGGCGCGAGTTCCTCTCCCTGATGCGGCGCTGAGCGCCGGTCCGATCGGGCCCCCTTCGGCACACGACGGGTCTTACTGACCGACCGTCGGTCAGCCGCTGTCCGAGGTTTGCGACGGCCTGCCGATCTCCTTAGAGTGACCGCCGACGCCCGACAACGGTCGGGCTTGCAGAACAGCGGGGTGCTCATGTCTATTTCATCGGAAGCCGCACTGGAGAACGCGGGCGGTACATGTTCCGTTCCGGTCTGGGCCCATGTCACGCCCGAGACGGTCGACGAGGTCCGTGACGCGATCCGGCGCAGTGCCGGCCTGTTGTCGATCAGCGGCGCCCGCCACAGCCCGGACACGCAGTACGCCCAGCCGGGCGCGCTGCACCTGGACCTGGCCAGCCTCAACCGGGTTGTCCGCCTCGAGCCGATCGCGCTGCGGGTGACGGTCCAGGCGGGGATCCGGTGGTTCGACCTGTTGCGCTTCCTGCAGCCGCACGCGCTGTCGGTTCGCGTCATGCCGCCGTTCGCCAACTTCACGGTCGGCGGCTCGATCTCGGCCAACCAGGCCAGTCCGTACCTGCGTTGCGGACCCGTGTCCCAGGGCGTGACCGCGCTGACCATGGTGATGGCCGACGGCGCGATCCGAACCATCCGGCCCGAGACCGATGGCGACCTGTTCCGCGCGGTCGCCGGCGGCTTCGGCGGCTTCGGCGTGATCGTCGAGGCCGAACTCGAACTGACGCCGAACACGCCGTTGCTGCGCCGTTCGCACGCGATGACCGCCGACCTCTATCCGGACTTCTTCCGGTCGCGGATCCAGACCGACGCCGGTGCCCGGATCCACAGCGCCGAGTTCGAGGCGCCGGGATTCGAGCGGCTGCGCGCCGTCACCTGGGTCGAGACACGCGACGCGCCGACGCACCAGCAGCCGCTCCACTATCCGGGGATGGTCGATCCCCTGCGCAAGGTGCTCGACTGGTCGCAGCCCGCGACCGGACTGTCGCGCCTCTATCGCCGTTCGGTGGTCGAGCCGCTGGCCGCGGCCAGGCGCACGGTCCATTGGCGCAACTACGAGGCGAGCCACGACCTGCAAGCGTTCGATCCGAAGATTTATCAGGAGCCGCAGTTCGAGTTCCACGATTTCGCCGTCGCGCTCGCGCGCTTCGGCGACTTTCACGGAGCCATCCGTGCGATCGTCGCGCGTTACCAGGTGCCGGCCGTGCGGCTGCGGGTCACCCAGTACGGCCCGGCTTCGCGCAGCCTGCTGGCGCTCGCTGATGGTGACGGCGCGTTCCACTTCCGCCTCGTCACCCGCGCCCTGCGCCCGTCGCGTGGCGGCAATCACGATGGCGACGTCTGGGTCCGCGAACTGACGCAAGCCGCGATCGACTGCGGTGGCCGCTTCGACCCGTCGTTCCGGATGGTCGCGACCCGCGAGCAATTCGAGCAAGCGTTCCCCAACCATGACACGCTGCTCCGGATCAAGCGTGAGGTCGATCCGTTCGACCGTTTCGGCAATGGATTCTGGCGGCATTTCCATGACCTGCCGAGCGCCGATCCGGTCACCGTGATGCTGCCGCTCGACGAATCGCACGGCGCCGCGGACACGGCGATCTGGATCCCGACGGCAGCAGCGCCCAACGGGTCGGCCGCCGCGCCCGCCAGTGCCGACGTTGCTGGCAACGCGGCTGCCGCGGCCACGCACGCCACCGCCGCCGTGCAAGCTACGCATGCCGCTCACGCCACGCATCCCATGCATGCGACGCAGGCGACGCAGGCCGCGCAGGCCGCGCGGAGGCGGGCCGCCGGCGAACGCTCGAGCCGCAAGGCCAGCGACGTGTTCGGTGTCAAGGAGACGCGGGCCCGGCCGTTGGCGAAGGCCCCGGCGAGGGTCGGCACGGCGGCGTCGGTTGCCGACGCGGCGGCGCCGAAATCGGAGTTCGCGACGATCTGGTCGCAGCCCGTTCCGCGCGACAACCTCTATCGGATGCTCCGGGATCTCGCGCCGGGCAACAAGGCCACGCGCCTGTTCCAGCTGGTCGCGCGCCAGATCGAGCGCAACGACGACGATGAGCTGATCTACCGCAACCTGCGTCGCAGCCTGATGAAGTGGCGCCAGAACTGGCACGCGGCGCTGACGATGCGCCGCGCCAACTGGATGCAACCGCTGCAGAAGCGGCTGCTGGCCTTCACCGCCGGGCGGCTCGTTGAAATGCCGGAGTACGACGGCGGCCGGCTCGACGGCGTGGCCGAGATCGGATCGATGGGTCTGCATCTGGCGGCGCTGCGCCAGAGCCATCGGCTGACCGGGCCGATGATCGTGCTCGACGAGAAGGGGCGGCCGCTGTCGAGTGGTTCGCGCCGCTCCGGCGACGGCGGCAGGGCCGGGCTCGCCGGGTTGCTGGGCCGACGCGGCGAGACCGGCGCCAACGTCGACGCACGCGTTGCGATCCCGGCGCGCGCGCTCGCACCCGCCGGCTCGGACGACGGATTGTCGCCGCTCGGAGCCGAGGAATCGCTCGACCTGGTGACGATCTACGCCGGCCTGCGCGGCCTGTCGGACGCTACGTTGCCGGCGCTGCTCGATGACATCATGGAAGCGCTGCGGCCCGGTGGCCTGGTGCTGGTGCTGGACCACGACGCCGACGGCGCCCATATGGCGCTCGAGGCCTCGGTCGCGGTTCGCCTGGCCGCATTGTGCGAGATGCAGACCTGGGAGCAGAGCGAGGAGTGGCCGCGGAATTTCCGCGCCGCCGACGACTGGGCTCGCGAGTTCTGTGATGCCGGCTTCGAGGAGATCGGTGGTCGCGAGAAGGTTTCGCGCAGTCCCTGGGGCAACCTGCTCACGGCGTTCCAGAAGCCGCTGGAGCCGGCAGCGGGCTGATCAGCGCGCCGTGTTCCGTGGCCGCGACCGACACGTGGCGCGGCGGGAACACCAGCGCGAAGCAGCTGCCACAGCCCGGCGTGCTGTCAATCTCGAGCTCGGCCTGGTGGCGCTGGGCCACGTGCTTGACGATCGCCAGTCCCAATCCCGTGCCGCCGGAATCGCGCGAGCGGCCACGGTCGACGCGATAGAAGCGTTCGGTGAGGCGCGGCAGGTGCTCGGCGGGGATACCGATGCCGCTATCGGCGACCGACAGCCGCGCGCTGCCGGTCTGCGGATCGAGCGCCAGCCGGACCGTGATCGATCCCTGGTCGGGCGTGTAGCGGATGGCGTTGGTCAGCAGGTTGCGCATCGCCGTCTCGATCTCCGAGGCGACACCGGTCAGCCGGACATCGGCGTCGGCCTCGAGCATGATCCGATGCCGGCCGGCCGACAGCGCTCGGGCATCGGCGACCTGGGCCTCGAGCAGCGGCCGAAGTTCGAACGCGTCGGCATCAGCGGCGGCGGCGCTCTCGAGCGACGACAGCGTCAACAGATCGACGAGCAGTCGTTCCATCGTCGCCGACTGCTTGCGCGCCGAGCGCAGAAACTGCAAGGCCTGTTCGCGCGGCGGGTCGAGTTCGATCAGCGTGTCGATGAAGCCGCTGATCACCGTCAGCGGCGTGCGGATCTCGTGCGAGACATTGGCGACGAAGTCGCGGCGCATTGCCTCGACCCGATGCTGCTGGGTGACATCGCGCATGATCAGCAACCGCCAACCGTCGGGCGTCGACACCAGCCGCATCGCGAACATCCGCCCCGGGTGTCGGGCCAGCGGCAGCGGAATCGCCGCGCGCATGTCACCGGCGGCCAGCAGCCGATGGAACTCCGGTTCGCGGATGAAGTGGCCGACCGGGCGGTGGACGATCATCGCCCCCAGCAACTCGGTAGCGGCACGGTTCAGCCATTGGACGTCGTTGCGCGTATCGAGGACGATCAGCGCATCGGGAAGGAGGTCGACCGCGCCGTGCAGGCGGTCGATCTCGGCCGACGCCATCACGCGTTCGCTGCCGGCCTCGCGCACATAGCGCGCCAGCCGTTCGAAGATCGGCAGCCAGCGCCCCGAGGCTTCGGGCAGCGCGCGCTTGTCCGGTGCCTCGAGCCAGTGGGCGAGCGCCTGCCGACCGGGCAGCATCCGCCAGGCGAATACAGCGAAGGCGACGGCGAGCCAGATCGCACCGACCACCGGCAGGCCGATCGCGACCAGGACCAGCCCGGTCGCGATGGCTGCCAGGACGGCGACGGCTCCCGGGGGCAGCGACACGGGCAGGACGCCGGCTCTGGTCGCGCGTCGTCAGGCGGCGTGCTGCGGCAGGCGTGGCAGCAGGCGGTAGCCGCCACCGCGAACCGTCTCGATCAGCCGGTCATGGCCTGTCGGTTGCAGCGCCAGCCGCAGGCGCCGGATATGGACGTCGACGGTGCGTTCTTCGATGAAGACATGGTCGCCCCAGACGCTGTCGAGCAGCCGGGTGCGCGTCATCAACCGGTCGGGGTGACGCATCAAATGATGGAGCAGTCGGAACTCGGTCGGCCCGAGCTTGACCGGCTGACCGTTGCAACTGACCCGATGGGTGTCGGGCTCGAGCCGCAGACCGTCGACCGCGACCGGTTCGTCGCCGGCCTCGGGGACCGCGCGGCGCAGCAGCGCCCGGATCCGGGCCACCAGTTCGCGTGGCGAGAACGGCTTGGTCAGGTAGTCGTCCACACCCGCCTCGAACCCCTGGAGCGTGTCGACCTCTTCGGAGCGCGCGGTCAGCATCAGGATCGCCAAGCCCCGCGTCCGCTCATTGCCCCGCAGTCGACGAGCAAGCTCCAAGCCAGACTGGTCGGGCAGCATCCAGTCGAGCACCACGAGGTCGGGCAGGGCCGCGTCTATTCGTTGCCGTGCCTCGAGGGCGTCGGCCGCCTCGATCGGCTCGAAGCCGCCGTGGCGCAGATTGACCGCGATCAGTTCGCGAATGGCCGGTTCGTCCTCGACGATCAGGATTCGGGCTGGCATCAGGGCAGGGTACCAGGGGGCGATGGCAGGATTGTGACACCCGCGACTCGCCCGGCTGGCCGGCCATGGCTTCTTTCACTGCAACCGCCACAGGCACCTGTCGCCGCTACCGCTGGCTCGGATGGTGCCACGAGCTCGGATTGACAAAGTTCCGCTGTGATACGACGGAAACGTGAGACAGTGTCCGCCGGCCTTCCCCGACGGATACCCATGACCCAGACGATTCTCGTCACTGGCGGCGCCGGCTACATCGGTTCGCACGCTGTCGTCGAGCTGGCCCGTGGCGGCCACCACCCGGTGATCCTCGACAATTTCAGCAACAGCTCGCGCGCCGTCCTGCCACGGATCGAGGAGCTTGCCGGTCGTGCGATCGAGGTCGTCGACGGCGACATCGGCGACGCTGCCCTGGTCGGCCGGCTGCTGGAACGCCGTTCGTTCGATGCCACGATCCATTTCGCCGGCCTGAAGGCAGTGGGCGAATCGGTGGCAATGCCGCTGGCCTACTACCGCAACAACGTCGTCGGTACGACGACGTTGCTCGAGAGTCTGGCCGCGGCCGGGGTCAAGCGTTTCGTGTTCAGCTCGTCGGCGACCGTCTACGGCGACCCGCAATCGGTACCGATCCCGGAGGACGCGCCCACGGCGCCGACCAATCCCTACGGCCGCACCAAATGGATGATCGAACAGATGCTGGCCGACCTGGCGGTGTCCGATCCCGCGTGGTCGATCGGCTTGCTGCGCTATTTCAATCCCGTCGGTGCCCACGAGAGCGGGCGAATCGGTGAAGAACCGCGCGGGACACCGAACAACCTGATGCCGTACGTCGCCCAGGTCGCGATCGGCCGTCGTCCTCAACTGTCGGTATTCGGCAGCGACTATCCGACGCCGGACGGGACCGGCGTGCGCGACTACATCCACGTCGTCGACCTGGCGCTCGGCCATTTGGCGGCGCTCGATCACGTGGCGAAGGTGAACGGCATCTGGACCGTCAACCTCGGGACGGGGCAGGGCTATTCGGTCCTGGAGATGGTCCGTGCGTTCGAGAAGGCGTCGGGACGCCATGTCCCGTACCAGCTCGTCGCGCGTCGACCCGGCGATATCGCCGCCTGCTATGCCGATCCGAAGCAGGCTACCGCGCT
>JBEVJQ010000180.1:0-14881 GCA_040510055.1 Burkholderiaceae bacterium
TGATTGTTGCCCGCCGCGTCGACGGCCTGCGGCAGATCGATGATGACCGGCCCATCCTCGCTCAACAGCACGTTGAACTCGGACAGGTCGCCGTGAACGATGCCGGCGGTAAGCATGCGCACCACTTCGCGCAGGAGCGTGGCGTGATGCAGCCGGGCCTCGTCCAGCGAAAATACGACATCGTTGAGCCGCGGCGCGGCATTGCCGTCGGCGTCCGCAACCAGTTCCATCAGTAACACGCCGTCATGGAACTGGTAGGGGGTCGGCACGCGGACCCCAACCGCCGCAAGCCGCCGGAGCGCATCGACCTCCGCGTTCTGCCACGCCGCCTCCTGCGCCTGGCGGCCGAACCGGGTGCCCTTGGCCATCGCCCGGGCCTGGCGCGTGTTCTTGACCTTGCGGTTCTCGGTGTAGTCGGCGGCCTGGCGAAAGCTGCGGTTGGTCGCTTCCTTGTAGATCTTGGCGCAACGGCTTTCGTCGCCGCAGCGCACGACGTAGACCGTGGCTTCCTTGCCGCTGGTCAACTGGCGATGGACCGAGTCGACCAGACCCTCGTCGATCAGCGGCTGTAGCCGCTTCGGGGGCTTCACCGGACGGGGCCCGGCGAAGGGCGCCCGTCTGCCGCACCGATTCGCAAGGCTATTTCTTGCCCCGCTTCGCCTGTTTCTTCTCCTTCGGAGACTTCTGGGCAGGCTTCTTCTTCTCTTTCTTGGTGTCCTGGGACTTGCTCATGAGCGGGCCTCCACGGTGCGCGGCGTCGGTGCCGCGGAGGCCATAGTCTAGTTGTGAAGGCCAACGAGTTGTTCATTGGGATTGGTTTGGGAAGGCCATGCTGATCGGCTGGGTTGGGGGGTTGGCGGGCAAGGGGGTCGGTGGGCATCGCGGCGGGTGGCGGGTTCACGGCGTGGCGTGGACGCAGTCGGGCGAGCGGCTCGGCAACGGGGCGCTGCGCGGTCGAGTTTCACCTGTCGCTCGGTCAGAGTCGAACGCGGCTCGCCGCCGATCGGATCGGTAGATCGCGAGCTCCGATTGCCCGGATTGTCCGTGGGCAGCGGGCGCCGGGCGTGGCGCCCGCACAGCCGTCATCGACGCAGTCCCTCGGGCTTCTTCAGGTTCCAGGACATCGGTAAAGCGCGGCAAGGAGGGCGCTCGACGTACCTGCTTCCCCTGGCCCGGGGACAAGCCGACCGGCAACCTTTTACCTGTCTGCGTCGCGGAGGGTCGTCTAGGCCGCCGACCGTGGTTCGCCGAGAACCGGAGTTCCTGGAAGCGGTGGCCAACTGCGTGACCGGAGCAAGCTCGCCCGCGAAGTCATCGCTGCCCAGCGATCACGCGCCCGACTGAAGGCGGACTCCGAACGCGCAACTGGTTCACAAGTCGCCCCCCGCACTGATTCGTCCGCGAAGAGCCCCTGGTCCGCACTCGCGGGCTATTCTTCGATCTCGGCCAGCAACGGGAAGAAGCCATGAAGAAAATGCAGCCGGGATCTCAGTTCTGGTCGTCGGCGAGGTCGGCGCCCCGTGCCCCAGTCGCCCGTCCACACGGTTGCGCGGCCATCCTTCTCATGGTCGCCATCGCAACCGGCGGCTGCGCGAGTCGGCTGGGGATCACGCCGCCCGAAGGTCGTGCGCAGCCTCCGGCGACCACCGCCCCGACGCCGACAACGGCTCCGGCACCCACGGCCCAGGCGGCCACGGCCCCGGCGCGTGCCTCGACACCCGCGCCCGGCGCTCCATCGACACCCGCGCCCGCATCTACCACCGCGACGACCGCCACCGCCGCGACCGCCGCGGCCGGCCAGCGCTACGACTTCGACGACGACATCTTCCACCCGATCGAGGCCAGCCGCGGGATGGTGGCCACCGAGGAGCAGCTGGCGACGCAGGTCGGGCTGAACATCCTCAAGCGCGGCGGCAATGCGGTCGACGCCGCGGTAGCCGTCGGCTTCGCGCTGGCCGTCACGCTGCCCAACGCCGGCAATCTCGGCGGCGGCGGGTTCATGCTCGTCCACGACGCGAAGACGGCCCGGACCGTCGCGCTCGACTTTCGCGAGGTCGCCCCGGCCCGCGCGACGCGCGACATGTACCTCGACGCCAAGGGCAATGTGGTCGACGGGCGGTCGCTGACGACTCACCTGGCCGTCGGTGTTCCCGGTACGGTCGCCGGGCTCGACCATGCGCTGAGACGCTCCGGGACGATGAGGCTCGGGGAAGTGATGGCGCCGGCCATCGCGCTGGCCGAGGGCGGCTATCGCGTCAGCCCGTCGCTGGCCAAGCTGTTGTCGGTCGAGCAGAAGAATCTCACGCGAACCGCTGCGACCCGGGCCATTTTCCTGCCCGGTGGCGAGCCTTTGCAAGCCGGCGACCTGCTGGTCCAGAAGGACCTGGCCAAGTCGTTGAAGCGCATCGCGAGCGGTGGCGCTCGTGCGTTCTACGACGGGCCGGTCGGCGAGGCGATCGTGGCCGAGATGCAGCGCCACGGCGGCCTCGTCTCGCGCGAGGACCTGCGTAACTACAAGGTCATCGAGCACGAGCCGGTCACGGGCAGCTACCGCGGCTACACCGTCCTGTCGATGCCGCCGCCGAGTTCGGGCGGCATCCACATCGTGCAGATGCTCAATGTCCTCGAGCACTATCCGCTGGGGCAGTACGGGGCCGGCAGCGCGCGTGCGCTGCGCACCATGGCCGAGACGATGAAGTACGCCTACGCCGACCGCTCGGAGTTTCTCGGCGACCCCGCATTCGTCAAGGTCCCGGCGAAGGGACTGACTTCCAAGCGCTACGGCAGCGAGATCGCCCGGCGGATCGACGCCGGCGCCGTTGTGCCGTCGAACCAGATCCGACCGGGCAAGCCCGCGGACTACGAGGGCGATCAGACTACGCACTACTCGGTCGTCGATCGCAACGGCAATGCCGTGGCGACCACTTATACGCTGAACCTGAATTTCGGCAGCGGCATCGTAGCGGCCGGCACCGGTATCCTGCTCAACAACGAGATGGACGACTTCTCGGCCAAGCCGGGCGTCCCCAACGCGTTCGGCCTGGTCGGAGGCGACGCCAACGCGATCCAGCCCGGCAAGCGCCCGCTCTCTTCGATGTCGCCCACGATCGTGACCCGGGACGGCAAGCCCTGGCTCGTGACCGGCAGCCCCGGCGGGTCGCGGATCATCACCGCCACGCTGCAGACCATCGTCAACACGATCGACTTCGGGATGAACCCGGCCGAAGCCGCGGCGCTGCCGCGGATCCATCACCAGTGGCTGCCCGACGAGTTGCGGGTCGAGCGTGGGCTGAGCCCCGATACGCTCAAGCTGCTCGCCGACCAGGGATACAACGTCGCGGTCAAGCCGACCATGGGCCGCACGCAGACGATCCAGCTCCGCGACGGTCGGCTGTACGGCTTTTCCGACCCGCGCAATCCGGACGGGGCAACCGCAGGCTACTGACGCAGACGCGGAGCGGGACCCCCGCACACGCGCCTGCGACCGCACAGGCTACTGAACCTCGTGTTCGCGGCGCGTCCCTGACCGAAAGGACTTCCGTTGCGCCCGGCGCCTCGCTACGATCGCCTCCTGATAAGGGAAAGCGTCGTGCTGAGATTGGACGGAAAGGTTGCGCTCGTCACCGGTTGCGGCACGATCGGCGAGGGCTGGGGTAACGGCAAGGCGATTACCGTGCTGCTCGCCCGCCAGGGCGCACGGGTCTTCGGCTGCGATCTCGACCTCGGGGCTGCCGAGGCGACCCGGCGCGTGATCGAGGACGAGGGCGGGACGGCCGCGGTGCGCACGGCCGACGTCACGCGCGCCGGCGACGTGAAGGCGCTGGTCGACGACTGCCTGTCCCGATTCGGTCGCATCGACATCCTCGTCAACAACGTCGGTCGCTCCGAACCGGGCGACCCGGTGACGATGGACGAGGAGATTTGGGACGACCAGATGGACGTCAACGTCAAGTCGGCGTTTCTCTGTTGCAAGCACGTCCTGCCGGTGATGGAACGCCAGGGCGCTGGCTCGGTGGTCAACGTCTCCTCGATCGCCGGGTTGCGCTATGTCGGCAAGCCGCAGGTCGCCTATGCCGCCGGCAAGGCGGCGCTGATGCAGCTGACCGCTACCACGGCGGTGATCTACGCCGCACGCGGTATTCGGCTGAACTCGGTCGTGCCGGGGCTGATGTTCACGCCGCTCGTGAGCCGGCTGGCGCAGAAATACGCGCAGGGCGACCTGGAAGGGTTCGTCGCCCACCGCCATGGCCAGGTGCCGATGGGCCGGATGGGGGATGCCTGGGACGTGGCGCACGCCGTGCTGTTCCTCGCCAGCGACGAGAGCCGGTACATCACCGGCCAGCAGCTCGTCGTCGACGGCGGGATAACGGCTGCCACGCGCTGATGGAAAGCGGATTGCCGATGGCCAGGGCCGAAGGCCGGTTGGCACGGAAGGTAGCGATCGTCACCGGCGCGGGTTGCGTCGGCCCCGGCTGGGGCAACGGCCGAGCGATCGCGGTGCGCTTTGCCGAGGAGGGAGCGCGAGTCCTGGCCGTGGACCGGGACGGCGCCGCGATGGAAGAGACGCTGGCTCGCGGGCGCGAGGTCGGCGGTGAACTCACGCCCCATGTCTGCGACGTAACCGACAGCACCGCGGTCGCGGCCCTGGTCGCAGCCTGCCGCGCGCGCTACGGCCGGGTCGACGTCCTGGTCAACAACGTCGGCGCGCCGATCCCTGGCGGGCCGGTACGGTTGACCGAGGACCAATGGCGATCGCAACTGGACCTGAATCTCACGACGGTCTTCCTCCTCTGCAAGCATGTGATCCCCGTGATGGCGGAGCAGGGCGGCGGTTCGATCGTCAACATTGCCTCGACCTCGGGCATGCGCTGGACCGGCGCTCCGCAAGTTGGCTACGCGGCGGCCAAGGCCGGCGTGATCCAGCTCGGCCGCGTCGTGGCGGTCGAACATGCGAAGCACGGGATCCGAATCAATACGGTGGTGCCCGGGCAGCTGCACACGCCCCTGGTCGATGCATTCCTGGCAAAGGATCAATCGGGCGGCGACATCGACGGGTTGCTGGCCCGCCGCCAGGCGCGGATCCCGCTGCCGTTCATGGGCGACGGCCGCGACACCGCCAATGCGGCGCTGTTCCTCGCCTCGGACGAGGCCCGTTTCGTCACCGGCGCCGAGATCGTCGTCGACGGCGGGATGAGCGTGCGCTGCGACTGAGGAGACTTCGATGCGAATCCATCAATCCATCCGGGTGGCGGCAACCGTCATCGTCGCTGCCTGGGTCCTGGCAGGCGGTCCGCCAGTGGCAGCCGAGCCGTATCCCGACCGGCCGATCCAGCTGATCATTCCATTTGCGCCCGGTGACACCGACCAGATGCTGCGGCCGTTCACCGAGCGGATGGGCGAGTTCCTGGGCAGGCCCGTCGTGCTGAACTACAAGCCGGGCGCAGCTGGCGGGTTGGGCGCCGGCATGGTGGCGACCAGCAAGCCGGACGGCTACACGCTCGTCGGAAGCTCGCCCGGCTCGCTGGTGATCGTCCCGCTGGCCAACAAGGAGATGAAGTACGGCACCGACTCGTTCGCTCCGATTGCCGCGCTGGTCGAAGGCGGCTTGATGCTCGTGGTACCTGCCGGGTCGCCGTACCAGAGCATCAAGGACGTGGTCGAGCAGGCGAAGCGGGCGCCGGGGACGATCACCTTCTCCAGCTCCGGCGTCATGGGAATCACGCACCTCCTGGCCGAGATCTTCAGCCAGGCGGCCGGGATCAAGCTCAATCACATTCCCCATCAAGGCAGCGGCCCGGCGATCACCGCGCTGCTCGGCGGCCACGTCGACATGGCTTCGACGGCGATCGCGCCGGCCCAGGGCCATATCCAGGCCGGCAAGCTGCGGGCGCTGGCCGCGTTCAGCGACAAGCGGCTCAAGGCCTATCCCGACGTGCCGACGCTGAAGGAGATGGGCTACGACGTAGGGAGCCCCACGCTCTATGGGATCGTGGCGCCCAGGGGGACACCGGACGACGTGATCGCCGCGCTGCACGGCGCGGCGCGCAAGGTGAGCGAGAAGTACGGCGACCAGATCGGCGCCAGCCTGTCGCTGATCGGCGCCGAGGTCAAGCTGCTCGGTCCGCGCGAATACGCCGACTACCTGGACAACCAGGCGCGCTTGTTCGGGCGCGGGATTCGGTCGCTGAACTGAGGGAACACGTCGAGCCGGGCCTAACGGTTCGCCCCGATCCCGTCGATCGTCGCCCGGATCTTCCGGGCCAGCTGTTCGATCGTGAATGGCTTCGGCAGGAAGGCCACCCCGGGATCGATCACGCCGCCGTGGACGACGGCGTTGCGCGTGTAGCCGGTCGTATAGAGGACCTTGACCTCGGGGTTGCGCTCGGTGACGCGGTCGGCCAGTTGGCGACCCGTCATGCCGGGCATGACGATGTCGGTGAACAGCAGCGTGAGGCCCGGCTGCGTTTCGATGAGCTCCAGCGCCTGTTCGCCGTTGGCGGCGTGCCGTACCGTGTACCCAAGGTCGCGAAGCGCCTCGACCGCGACCATGCTCACCCGTTCCTCGTCTTCGACGACCAGGATCACTTCCCTCAGGTTGCCCCGAGGCAGCGAATCCGACCCGGCCGAAACGAGCGGCCGGGGCACGGCCGGCCGTTCCGCGCCGAGCCAGCGCGGCAGGTAGAGCTTTACCGAAGTGCCGTGACCGACTTCCGAATAGATCTTGGCATGACCGGCCGACTGTTTGGCGAAGCCGTAGAGTTGCGACAGCCCCAGGCCGGTTCCCTTGCCCACGCCCTTGGTCGAGAAGAAGGGATCGAATGCCTTCGCCAGAACCTGCGGAGTCATGCCCGTCCCGGTGTCGGTGACGCAGATTGCGACGTATTGGCCGGCGACCACGTCGTCGTGCTCGGCCGCGTATTCGTCGTCCAGGTGGGTATTGTTGGTCTCGATGGTCAGCCGCCCGCCGCCCGGCATGGCATCCCGGGCATTGACCGCCAGGTTGAGCAAGACACGCTCGATCTCGTGGGCGTCGGCATTGACCGGCCAGAGTCCGCCGGCGAGCACCGTTTCCATCCGGATGTGCTCGCCGATCGTGCGCCGCAGCAGCTCCGACATCCCGGCGACCAGGCGGTTGAGGTCGGTCACCTGCGGAGACAGCGGTTGCTGGCGCGAAAAAGCGAGCAGCCGCCGGGTCAGCTCTGCTGCGCGGTTCGCACCCTCTTCGGCCGCCGCCACGAGCCGCAGCAATCCGGCATCGCCGCGGGCATGCTTGATCCGGATGAGTTCGATCGCGCCGACGATGACGGCGAGCATATTGTTGAAATCGTGGGCGATGCCCGCGGTCAACTGACCAAGGCCTTCGAGCTTCTGAAGATGACGGACCTGGCTTTCGGCCGCCTGCCGCAGCCGTGACTGCTCCTGGTGCTGTGCCCGCGTTCCTTCGATCTCCTGGGCCTGGGCATCGACGCGGGCTGCCAGTTGGCCCGCGCGGTTGCGTTCCGCCTCGAGGGTGAGCCGCTCCTGCGTGCGATCGCGGGCAATTTTCAGGAAGCCGAGCAGGTTGCCGTCAGCGGCCCGGATCGGCTGCATTTCGCCACTTGCCCAGAACCGCGTCCCGTCTTTCTTCAAGTGCCATCGCTCGTCCGTTGCCCGGCCATGGTCGCGCGCGGTGATGATCTCCTTGGCCGCGACGGCCTGCTGCCGGTCTTCCGGGGTGAAGAACAGGTCGGCGGGTCGGCCCTCGGCTTCGGCGGCGCTCCAGCCGAACAGCTGTTCTGCCCCTCGGCTCCAGCGCGTGACCATGCCTTGCGAATCGAGAACGATGATGGCGAAGTCGGTGGCTGAATCCAGGACCAGTTCGAACCGGTCGCGCATGCCGCCGAGTTCGGTCTCGCGGGCGATCGCTTCGCGCCCGAGGCGATCGGCTTCCACGCGCCGCTCCTCGAGACGGTCGGCCGTGCGCTTCAGCGATTGTCGGAAGTCCTGTGACGAACGCCAGGCGAGAAACGGAACGATGAGCAGCGCGACTGCGGCTACCGGGATCAGGAACAGGCGCAGGCGGCGTCCATCGCGCTGCAGTCGTCGTTCGGCGTCGACGGCAGCCTGATTCATCTCGGCGATCGTCGTGCGGATCGACTCCATGATCTGCCTGCCCGAGTCGTTCTGGACGATCGCCAGCGCTGCTTCCTCCTCACCTTTCGCCTTCAGACTCAGGGTGCTTTCGAGTTCAGCGAGCTTGTCGTCGATCCGACCCTGGAGTGCCGTGAGACGCGCCGACTCGGACGCGTCATCGGCGAGCCGCTCCCTGACCTGGCCCAGCAAGGCGGGCAGACCGGCTCGCGCCCTTTCGTAGGGCTCGAGGTAGATCGGCCGGCCCGTCAGCAGGAAGCCACGCTGCCCGGTTTCAGCGGCCTGGACGTGGGACAGCACCTTCGAGAGCATCTGCTGGGTCTCGATCGCCGCGCCTGCGGCCCGGACGTGGCGTACATAGTTGACGGCGATCACCATCGCGGCGATGAGCGCAACCGAGAGCAGCAGCGTGCTCGCCAGGGTCAGCGTGCGGGCGAACGCGCCGACGGTAATGCCGAAACGGGCGGGCATGAGGGCTGAAAAATAAGGCTGGGATACGAACGGCCGGGCCACATCCTAACGCGCGCCATCGGGAAACGCCGGCAACTAGCCGATGTCGCGCAGGTCGTGCTGCAGGATCACCGTGGCTTTCAGGTTTGCCGCGAGTTTCTTGAACCGGTCGAGCGAAGCCAGCGTCTCGGCCCGACTGGTGTTGAACGACGGGACGCCGTCGGTCTGGTAGTTCTCGTGAAAGTGCGCGAGATCGCCACTGATCAGGACGTTGCCCATCTGGCCGAGACGAACCAGCAGGCTGTGGTGGCCCGGGGTGTGCCCTGGCGTGGCCAGCATCACGACCGTGCCGTCGCCGAACACGTCCTTGTCGAGCGGGACGGGCTCGACCTTGCCGCCGCCGCTGATCCAGGGGGCGAACGGCGCCGGGTTCACGCCGCTCGGCGGTTTCGCACTCGTCAGGACGTCCCAGTCACCTTTGCCGATCAGCAGCAGCGCCTGCGGGAACGAGCCGACCTGGCCGGTGTGGTCACCGTGGTAGTGGCTGATGCCGACCGTCTTGATCTGCTCCGGCGCGACCTTCAATTGCGCGAGCTGGTCGACGACGCTCGCCTTCGGGGCGACGGCGCCGGCACTCATCGAATGGCCGGTGTCCCAGAGCATGTACTCGTCGCCGCGCCTGATCAGGTAACAGCTGTAGACCGGCTGGAGTTTCAGGTCGCCGTGCGCGAAGGTGTCGCTGAACCGCCCGACGGGGGAGGGCGGCGGGCTGGTGCCGCAATCGAGCCGGGTCAGCGTGATTTCGGGAGCCGCCGGCTGCGCAACTGCGGAAGTCTGGCCGATGAAGGCGCTGGCACAGGCGCCGATCACCGCCGCGATCAGGGTTCGCTTCATGGTTCGCTCCGGGTCGTCTTGGTCGAAACCGGACTGTAATGCCGACGGCCGTCGAGCGAAATGCCGAGCGGCTTGCCCCTGGGGCAGTGTCCTTTGACGGCAGCCGGGCGACGAACCGTCTGACCGGCGCCGCGATGCGCTCGGCGGCTCTGCGTGGTGTCCGAGGATCGATCCCCGGTACAAGTCCGGCTACTTCCCGGCACTTGTCATGTCGATCCTCAACCGATTGCTGCCGAAAACCCTGAGTTCGACCCTGCTGTTCGTCGTCGCTGCCATCGGCGCCGCGGCGGCGATCGTCGTTGCCGTTCAACAGGCGAGCGAGCAACTGCTGCGACGAGACGCTGAGGGGACCGCCCTGACCTGGGCCCATTTCGCCGAATCGTCGGTCGAGGGCCTGCAGCGGCTGCTCATCGATGGCGAACTCGGCGAGTCGACGCGTCGCGACCTCGTCCGTTTTCGCAAGGTCCAGGACGTCTTCCGGTTCAAGCTGTTCGATCGCGAGGGCAGGCCCGTACTCGTTTCCGACGACCTCGATGGTCCGGCTGTGGTCGGCAAGACGCAGAGCGGCGCCGGGCCGGCCGGCATCGGCCATGGCGACGAGCGGGTCAAACGGGTGGTGCTGGGCGGCGCCAATCACATCGAGTTGCACGCCAATGGGCACAATCCTGCTCGCCCGGCTCGCTACAGCGAGGCCTACGTTCCGTTGAAGCGCGATGGGCAGGTGATCGGCGTCGCCGAGGTCTACGTCGACCAGACCGAGCGGCAGGCGCGCGTTCGCGCCGCATTCGGCACGGTCGCCGCCGTGGTCTTCGCATTGCTCGCGGCCTTTGCGGTCTGGGGGTGGCGGCGGTTGCACAGCGATCGGATCGTCCGCGAGCGGATGCGCTACCTCGCGCGCCATGACGCGCTTTCGGGGCTGCTCAACCGCACCAGCTTCGGCGAAGCGCTGCGCGAGGCGGCCTGGCGCCGGAGCGCGGGAGGTCCCGCATTCGCGGTCCTCTGCCTCGATCTGGATCACTTCAAGGACATCAACGACGCCCATGGTCATCGCGCGGGCGACGAGGTACTGCGCCAGGTCGGTGCTCGCCTGCAGACCGTCGTCCAGCCCGGCGATCGCCTCTGCCGGCTGGGCGGTGACGAGTTTGCCATCCTGCAGAGCGGCATCGGGTCGGTGGAGGCCGTCTCGCAGCTCGCGAGCCGGCTGATCGCCGCGCTCGGCGCGCCGTACGAGGTCAACAATCGGACGCTGCATTGCGGTGCTTCGATCGGGATCGCGATCTCCGACAACGAGGCCAAGAACGTCGAAGAGTTGATGCACCAGGCCGACCTGGCACTCTATCGCGCGAAAAGTTCGGGCCGCGGCGTCTTCGGCTTCTACGATGCCGAGCTCGACAGTCAGCGCGAAGAGCGCAATCGGCTCGCCTGCGATCTACGCCAGGCGATCGGGACCGATCAGATCACTCTGCACTATCAGCCGCTGTTCAAGGCCGACGGCAGGCAACTGATCGGCTACGAGGCCCTGGTGCGCTGGACCCATCCGACGCGCGGGCCATTGCCGCCGGCCCAGTTCATCCCGCTCGCCGAAGAGATCGGCCTGATCGACGCGCTCGGAGCCTGGGTGCTCCAGGAAGCCTGCAATGCGGCCACTCGCTGGCCGTCGCACCTGAGCGTGGCGGTGAATCTGTCGGCCGCGCAGTTCAAGCACGGCGACCTCGTTGCCGTGGTGGCGCGCTCCCTGGACGCGAGCGGCCTGCCGGCAAAGCGGCTGCAGCTCGAGATCACGGAATCGATCCTGATCTGCAACACCGAGCAGGTCGTCCGGACACTCGAGAGCCTGGCGCAGATGGGCGCGCGAATCGCGATGGACGACTTCGGCACCGGCTATTCGAGCCTCGCCTACCTGTGGCGTTTCCCGTTCGACAAGCTGAAGATCGATCGCGCCTTCACCCAGCACCTCGGCAACGACGACAAGGTCGATGTGATCGTCCGATCGATCATCTCGCTGGCGCACTCGCTGCGCATCGACGTCAATGCCGAAGGCGTGGAAACCGAGGGCCAGATCGATGCGCTCTGCGAACTCGGATGCGATGAATTGCAGGGATTTCTTCTCGGCCGACCGCAGCCCGAGGCCGATCTCGAACATCGGACCAACCCGTCGCGCGAGGCGCGCGGGACCCCGGGCCGCTCGATCCTGGTGACCGACGGCTTGCGCTCCTCGACCGAGGCCGACACGGTCGGTTGACGCGAACGGCTGCCTGCCGGCCAGGACAGATCCGGACGCTCAACGACCCGCAGGATCCGGACGCTCAACGACCAGCAGGATCCAAACGCTCAACGACCAGGGAGGCTACTGTTGCGGGCGGTACCCGGTGCGGAGCACGGGCGTCAGCGCGCCAAAGACCGGCCACTGCAGCAGCACCCCCTGGGCCTCGAGACCGCGCTGGAAATCCTCCAGTAGCCTGGGGTCGGCCCGCACCGCGCGCGGCGGCAGGCCGCGCCCCAGGGCGAACGCGGCGAGGGCGCCGGCCGCCTCGCCGATGCTCCACTCCGTGGCGTGCTCGCGGTAAGCGCCGTTGGTGATCCGAGTGGTGCCGATGTTCTTGCAGGCCGGCAGCAGGTTGTCGACGCGTACCGGCAGCAGCGCGCCCAGCGGGATCTGGAACGGGTACGAGTCGATGTCGACGGTGTTGCGGCCGCGCGTACTCGGATGCAGGTCGATCCGATAGGCGCCGATGCCGACGCTGTCAGGGAAGCGTTCGGCCTGCGATCCGCCCGGCCTCGCCGCTACGCCGATGTGCTGCTCCAGCACGGTGAATTCGGCACGGATACGCCGTCCCTCGCGGTAGTACGCCTGCTTGGCGAGCCCGTCGTCGGTCCCGAGCACGTCTCCGCGCAGGCGCAGACCCGGATAGCCGTGGCCACCATCGTGGCGCGGTGCCTCGGTCTGCATCCAGTAGAAGAACGCCAACGAGAACGCGCGCGCCTGGGCCAATGCCTGCTTCTGGTCCTCCGGCGAGACGCCGACGACCGGCCGCTCCCAGTAGTCCATCTGCGGCCAGTTGGCCAGCGTGATGTCGCTGAGATAGCGACCGGGCTCGAAATGCCGACGCCACGCGATGCGCCGCGCGTGCCACAGGTCGTAGAGCGATTCGGCATCGGTCGGACCGACGAACAGGGGCCGCTCGCGCGGTTCGTGGGTGACGAAGTCGCTCAGCGTCCAGCTGAACTGCGGGCCGGGCCAGCACGGCAGCTGCAGCGTGCGCAGCCGCTCGTAGTCGGCCGGTCGTTCGATGGAGTGATCCTCCCCGGGCAGGTAGTCGGCCGCCAGGCACCAGGTCAGCGACTGCTGATCGAACGGATCGGCCCGAGGCAGCGCATGCAGTTCGCCGGTGTCGTCCTGCGATTCGCCACCGAATACGTGCTCGACACCGGCCTGGTCGAGGAGATCGCCGATCTCGGTGGCATCGATGAACAGCGGCGCCGACAACACCCGCGCTCGGTCGTGTTCGAGATCGCAGGCCTCGATCGCCTGGATGCGATCGCCGGCGCACCGGGCCGCGGTCATCCGATGCCGACGGAGCACCGTCAACCGGCCCGCCGCCTCGTGCGGCGCGAGCATTTCGTCGATGACGCGCACGGCGACCCACGGCTCGTGACAGAGCGTGCCGACGTTGCCCTGCCCGGGATTGAGGCGCGGCGCCTGGCGCGCGGCCTCGGTCAGCGGCAAGCGCAGGCGATACCACGCCCGGATCGCACGCCGGAACTCGGCGTAGCTCTCGGATCCGCTCAATTGCTCGATCCACGGATGCTCGTCGGGCGGCACTCCCTGCGCCGTCAACTGCCCGCCGAGCCAGTCCAGTTCCTCGACCAGTACGACGCGCCTGCCCAGCCGTGCGGCGGCCAGTGTCGCCGCGATCCCGCCGAGGCCGCCGCCGACGACCACGACGTCGGCGGCGAGATCGCCGTTGGCGCCGCGATCGCCGTCGGTGCCGTTGCTCTGTCCGGTCATGGACTATTCCGCCTTGATGCCCAGGCGCCGGATCGCGTCGCCATAGCGCTTCGATTCGCTGGCCAGCAAGGCGCCGAAGGCCTCGGGGGCGCCGCCGCCGGCCTCGAGGCCGAGCGCATGCAGCCGCTCCTTGACGTCGGTCTGGGTCAGCACGGCGTTGACCTCGCGGTTGAGCCGCGCGATCACGTCGGCCGGCGTTCCGGCCGGCGCCAGCAGGCCGAACCACCCCGTCACCTCGAACCCGGGCAACGCCTGCTCTGCCACCGTGGGGACGTCGGGCATCACGGCCGAACGGGTCCGCGTCGTGACAGCCAGTGCGCGCAGCTTGCCCGACTGGATGTGCGGCAGTGAGCTGGACGGGATGTCGAAGCCGAGGTCGACCTCCCCGCCGAGCAGCGCAGTCAGGGCGGGCGCAGAGCCCTTGTACGGGATCATGACCATGTCGACGCCTGCCTCGCTCTTCAGGAATTCGGCCGCGAGATTGGTCGTTGTCGCACCGCCTCCGCCGGAGGCGTAGTTCAGCTTGCCCGGTGACTTGCGGGCGGCCGCGAGAACATCGTCGAGGGACCGCAGCGCCGAGGCAGCCGGCGCGACGATGACGACGGGCGCCGCACCAAGCTTCGCCACCGGCGCGAAGCTCGCCAGCGGATCGTAGGACAGCTTCGGATAGACCGCCGCACTGCCGGCATGCCCGCTCGTCACCAGCAGCAACGTCGTGCCGTCGGCGGCGGCGCCAGCCACGGCGGCGGCCGCGATGGTGCCGCCGGCGCCGGGCCGATTCTCGACCACGACCGGCTGGCCCAGGCTGGCGGTCAGCTTCTGCCCGATCAGGCGCGCCATGATGTCGGCAGAGCCGCCCGGGGCGAAGCCCACGACCAGCCTCAGCGGCCGGTCGGCAATCGGTTGCGCCGCCGAAGTCGCGGCTCCGAGGAGAAAGGCCGCGGCGAGCATCGCCTGCGCGATCGATCCAATCAACCGGTCCGCCATCTGCCTCTCCCCTGGTGTCTGCGGATGACCCGCCAGCGTCTCGAGTGGATGCTAGAAGCCGCCACGGATGCCGGCAACACCGTTCACTGGCTCAGCCAGCGAAACACCTGATGGGACGGCAGTCGGGACCTCGGAGGAGAGTGGCGCTCGATCTTGTTCAAGCTCCGGGCTCGGGGGGTGGTTCGATGCCGGATGGGCCGACAGCGGGACCCCTTGCCGCCGGCGGGATAATGGCGTCGCCACGAGCGCTGTGGCGCGTCGCCCGGGAGCCTCTATCGCCGATCGCATCGGGCATGGACCCCGATCGGATGAACCACTCGGAACGAGTCACTTCGGCTGAGTCACTTCGGATGAATCACTCGGATGAATCACTCGGATGAATCACTCGGATGAATCACTCGGATGAATCAC
>JBEVJQ010000181.1:0-9261 GCA_040510055.1 Burkholderiaceae bacterium
GGGCCACGGGGCGCTATTGGCGTCCGCGAACCATCCGCATCAGTTGGCCGACGTCGACCTGTTTCGCCTGCGCCTCGATCTGCGGCGCGTATCTCTGTTGCAGGGTCTTCGCCTCGGCGAGCAAGGTTGCAAACGACTGCTTCAGTGTCTCCGGCGACATCGTGCGTCCGCCGGCGTAATAGCGGCGGGCGACCGGTCCGATCGCCCAGGTCGTGGCGAACGAGAACGCCATTCCGGTGGCGCCGCTGGCGAGGCCGCCGAGCAGGCGTCCACCGGCCTTGCCGAGCAGGCCGCCGAGCAACTTGCGGCCGATGTCCTCGAGATACTGGCCGGTCATGCCGACGCCGAGCGTGGCCAGCAGGTCCTTGATGTGGCCGCGATCGAGGGTATAGCCGTAGCGCGCGCCGATCCCGTAGACCAGCTTCATCTGCAACGGGATGATCGCCATCGAGGCCACCGACTGCGGAAGCAGTTCGAGCGCGCCGTTGAGGATCGCCGCACGGACGATCATCTGGTCGATTTCGGCGTCGTCCGCTGCCTGGCCTGAGGGCGTCGCTGGCGGGGCGGCCGCGGTCGTCGTTGCAGGTGTCGTTGCAGGTGTCGTGGTGAAGGTCCCGGCCGGGTTCGGTGCGGGTGTCGCGGTCGCCGCGACCGGAGGCTTCGCCCCGGCCAGCGCGCCGCCCTCGTCGGTGAGCGGGGCGGTCGCGAAGTCGTCGGCGGCCGCGAGCGTCGGCTCGGTCGCGTCGCTGCCGAGTCCCAGGGACTGGGCCAGCCGCCCCAGGAACGCCGTTTCGTCGGCGTTGCGCAAGCCGTCGGCGTCGATCACGCCCACGGCCAACTCGTAGGCCAGCTGCCGGGTCTCGGGCGACGACAGCGCGGCACAGGCATCCTCGATAGTTGTCTTCTTCAACAGCACGTCGCGATAGAGCGCCGCGAGCGGCACGTCGCCATCGAGCGACCGGGCCACCTGCCGAACCTCTTCGCGCTCGGCGTCGGACTTGGTGCCGTCGGCGAACGCGGCATGGAGCGCGATCGTCGCGATCGCCTGGCGTTGCGAATCTTCCATCGTTGTCTCTCCGCGCGAATCGCATCATCGATCGCGCCGTCAGGTAGTCGATCCGCGTATGGTAGAGGCCGGCGCCGCAGCCGATCCGGCGGCGGGCAGGGCCATTCGGCACCGTCTGCGGCGGCCAGGCGCTGGAAGATAGAATGGTCAGTCGAGCACAGCAAGAGGACTGACAATGAGCGGCGGGACCAGCATCGACCAGGCGCCGGCAACGGCTGATGGACAGCGGTCGACCGGCAGCACGACCGGGAGCGGCGGATCCGGCTACCGCGTCACGCAGCCGTTCCACCTGGCGTTTCCCGTTCACGATCTGGCCGCGGCGAGGCGCTTCTATGGCGAGCTCCTGGGCTGCCCGGAGGGGCGCAGTGCCGACGACTGGGTCGACTTCGATCTCTACGGCCACCAGATCGTCGCCCATCTCGCGCCGGCGGAGGCGGGGCATCGGCAGACCAGCGCCGTCGATGGCGACCAGGTGCCCGTCCGGCATTTCGGCGTCATCCTCGGGCTCGAGGCGTGGGAACGGCTGGCCGAACGCCTGCGCGCTGCCGGCACCCGGTTCGTGATCGAGCCGCACATCCGGTTCAAGGGCCTGCCGGGCGAGCAGGCGACGATGTTCTTCCTCGACCCGTCGGGCAATGCGCTCGAGTTCAAGGCCTTCGGCGATCCCGATCGGCTGTTCGCGAAGCAATGACAGGTTTCCATCAAGCAGCAATGACAGGTTTCCATCAAGCGAGTCGATAGCGTGCCTCCTCCCTCCAGGCCGGTCGTCAAGCCGGGAAGTCCGTCGACGACGAACGCCGAGCAGTTCGATCGCGCCCGCAAGGTGCTGGTCGGCGGTGTCAACTCCGCCGTGCGGGCGTTTCGTGCAGTCGGTGGGACGCCGCGGTTCATCGCCCGCGGCGAGGGCGCCTACGTCTGGGACGTCGAGGGCCGGCGCTACATCGACTACCTCGGCTCCTGGGGGCCGCTGCTGCTCGGTCACTCCGAGCCGCGCGTCGTCAAGGCCGTCCAGGAGGCAGCGCTGCGCGGTCTGTCGTTCGGCGCACCGAACATGCTCGAGACCGACCTGGCCGAAAAGATCTGCGAGCTCTATCCGCACGTCGACCGGGTCCGGTTCACCAGTTCCGGGACCGAAGCGACGATGTCGGCGATCAGGCTCGCGCGCGGCCATACCCGGCGGCAGAAACTGATCAAGTTCGAAGGCTGCTACCACGGAACCGCCGACAGCCTGCTGGTCAAGGCCGGCAGCGGGGCGCTGGCCTTCGGAACGCCGACTTCGGCCGGCGTCCCCGAGGATCTGGCCCGGCACACGCTGGTGGCGACATTCAACGACCTCGATTCGGTCGCCGCGCTGTTCGAGCAGTACCCGGACGAGATCGCCGGACTGATCGTCGAGCCGGTGGCCGGCAACATGAATCTCGTGCTGCCGCGCGATGGCTTTCTGCAGGGGCTGCGCGACCTCTGCGATCGTCACCACGCGGTGCTGATCTTCGACGAGGTGATGACGGGATTCCGGGTCGGGCTCGGTGGCGCGCAGGCGTGGTCCGGGGTCACGCCGGACCTTTCGACTTTCGGCAAGGTGATCGGTGGCGGCATGCCCGTCGGGGCCGTCGGTGGTGTCGGCTTGCTGATGGACCAGTTCGCACCGCTCGGACCGGTCTATCAGGCCGGGACGCTCTCGGGCAATCCGATCGCGATGGCGGCGGGGCTGATGACGCTCGAGATCATCAGCCGCCCGGGCTACTACGAGCGCGTCGAGGCCACCACGCGCCGGCTGGCCGACGGGCTCAATGCCGCCGGGCAGGAAGCGGGCGTGCCGTTCTGCGCCCAGTCGTGCGGGACCATGGCCGGGCTCTATTTTCGCGCCACGCCGCCGGACAACCTGGCCGAGTCTCAGGCCCAGGACATCGAGCGTTTCAAGCTGTTCTATCACGCGATGCTCGACGGCGGCGTCTACTTGCCGCCGTCTCCGGTCGAGGCATTCTTCGTCTCGTCGGCGCACTCGGCCGCCGATATCGACCGGACGCTCGAGGTCGCGCGACAGGCGTTGCAGAGTTCGGCCGCCGCCTGATCGATCGCCGTGGCGTCGCGGTGCGAAGCGGCGGCGTCGGGGCGCGAAGGAGCGGCGTCGTGGTGCGGTGACGATGGCCTGGCCGGCCGCGACCACCTGGCCGGACTCGGCATCGATCTCGGTGACGACTCCGTCGCGATCGGCCGCGAGCTCGGTGAAGCCGCGCTGGTTGACCCGGAGGCGTTGCTGTGCGAGGGCCGACTGCAGTTGTGCTTCGGCCTGCGCAAGTGCCAGCCGCTGCTGGTCGACCTCGGCCGGGGACGCAAACCGGCGCGCGAGCAGCGCCTCGACGCGGTCGAGGTCTACCCGGTTCTGTGCGACACGCGAGCGCGCCGCCTGCACTTCGGCATCGGCGGACAGGACGTGGAGCGCCTGCTGCTCGGGGTCGAGCCGTGCCACCTGCTGGCCGCGCTTGACGATGGTTCCGACCTCGACCAGGCGCGCGACCATGCGTCCCGAGGCCTGGAACGCCAGCCGGGTTTCGTGGCGGGCCTGCACGACGCCCGACCAGCTCGCACCGACCGGGCCGTCGCTCTCGGCCGCGACCAGGTTTCGACCGGGCGGATGTCCTCGTAAGGCGCTTCCGGCCGGGAACCGCAGGCGGCGGCAACTGCGCTTTCGACCAGCGCGGCGACGATCGACCGACCGATCATGCCGTCGCCTGTTTCGAATCGAAATGCAGCCCGACGTCGCGGGAGTCGAGCAGCGCCAGGCAGGCACGCCCGACGGGATCACAGAAGAACTGTAGAGTCCGTTCGAATTTCAGCCCGGTGCCGAGGAAGTCGCCACGCGATTCGGTGGTCGCGGTCGTACATCCGGACGCGGTCAACGACAGCGCAGCCAGCACGGCGATGCCGGCAAGCCGCCGGGCGAAGATCCAGGTCAGGTCATTGGTTCGCATGGCAGTTCCTTTCGAGGTTGGATGCGACGGGCTCGCACAGGATCGATTAGGCGACTCGGCTCTTGCGCTGCCGTTTCATGGTCAGACCGCCCCATTACGAGTGAAAGCAACCGGACGCCGGGACCCGTCGGGCATGGCCCAGCCGAGGGCTCGGGCCATCGCCGCACGCGCGAGGGCAAGGCGGTCCTGCCAGATCTCGACCTGCCGACTGCGCGCGATTCCCGTGCGGCTCCAGGTGACGAAGTGCTCGCAGTTGTTGGTCAACAAGCTGTAGCGGTTCTCGCCCAGCCGCGAGCGGGCGCGGGCCACGGCCTGCGGGCCACTGAAGCGCGCCGACTCGCCGGAACAGACCGTGAAGCCGCGACCACGGGTGAACTCTGCGAGCGTCACTTCCTCCACTGGTGCGCCGCGTCCCGGCCGGGAGTAGCCACCGTAGTGAAGGACCCGGCCGCCGCCGGCGTACAGGCCGTGATGCTCGTAGCCGGCGCGCGGCGTCGTCAGGTGGGCTCCGGGTTGCAGGCTCTCGATCATGGTGATCGAAAGCTTCGTCCCCTGGCGTTGTCGCGCCGTGTCGGCGCGGCGGCTATCGATTTCGGCTGCAACAGGGCCGATGCAATCGATACCCGCGTCTCGGTGTGCCTATCGTCCGAGCGGCGTCATCGCCCGCCCAGAGTCACCGCCCGACCAGAGTCACCGCCCGACCAGGATCCCGACCAGTCTGTCGGCCAACGGCGGCAGGCGCCCGCCCGCACGGGTGAGGACGCCGATCTGTCGCCGGATCCGGGCATCGGCCAGCGGCAACGGCACGACCCCCCTCCCGGCCGGCGTCGACAACATCGCCTCGCTCATCAGCGAAACGAGGTCACTCCTGCGGACCAGATCCATCAGCTGCCCCGCGGTGTTGTTCACCTCGACGACGACACGCGGCGGCGGCAGCCCCGCCTGGGCCAGGCGCCCCTCGACCGCGCGGCGTGCCGCAACCGCTTCGCCGGGCAGCATCCACTCGGCCCGACCCAGGTCCGCCAGACGCAGCCGGCGGCGGGTCAGCAAGGGGTGTCCGGTCCGCACCACGATGCACAGGTCGTCGGATAGCAGCGGAGTGGCCGCGAGTTCCGCGGGCAGGTTCATCGGCAGCGCGTTGATGCTGAGGTCGATGTCGCCGCGGCGTAGTGCCAGCAACAGCGCATCGTTGAGGTTGACGTTGACCAGGACCCGCGCGGCCGGCCGCTCGCGACGCAGCTGCAAGCAGGCCGGCACGAACAGGCGCTGCGCGTAGAGGGGCGAAACCCCGACCCGCAGCACACCGAGCTCGCCCAGGTGCAGGTCGGCCGCTTCCTTGATCGCCTCTGTCAGGGTGCCGCGCAGCGTGCGTACCCGCTCGAGAAATTGCTCGGCAACGGGGGTGAGCTCCATCCCCCGGCGACTGCGGGTGAACAACGGAAACCCCAGTTCCTGCTCGAGTCGCTGGATGCCTTTGGTGACGGCCGGTTGCGAGACAGCCAGTTCGAGCGCGGCGCGCCGCACTTGCCGGTACCGCGCGACGGCCAGGAAGTAGTCGAGGTCGTCGAGACTGAGGGCCATGAATCCGCTCCTCCGATTGATTCTCCAAGGTTATCAAAAAGCCATCCTTGATTATCCCAACGTGGGTCTTGGCTGGCTAGACTCGCGGCTACTTCATTGGGAGACAGGCATGACGAACAGCATCGGACGCGGAGGTAGACGATGAATCTGGGGCTCTACCTCGAGCGCAGCGCTCGCTTCTGGCCCGACCGTCCGGCCGTGCTGTTTCGCGACCATCAGCTCAGCTATGGCGCGCTCGAGCTGCGGTCGAACCGACTGGCGCACGCGCTGCGGGCGCTGGGACTGAAGCGCGGTGATCGCGTGGCGATCGTGTCGCCCAACCGGCCCGAGATCGTCGAGCTCGAATGCGCGCTGTACAAGCTCGGGCTGGTCAAGGTGGCGCTCAACTCCCGGCTCGCACCGGCCGAACTGGCCGATGCCTTCGCCAACGCCGAGCCGATGGCCTGCGTCGCCGGCCCCGAGCACCGCGCCATGGTCGCAGCGGTAGCCGGTGGCCTGCCGACGCTCGAGCACCTGATCGCACTGGACCCCGAACGCGGTGGCGCCGACGGCTGGGCCGACTACGAAGCGCTGCTCGGCGCGGCGCCGGACACCCCCGTTCGCGAGCCCATGCGGCCCGAGGAAGTCGCGGTGCTGCATTACACCTCGGGCTCGACCGGCAAGCTCAAGGCGGCGATGCAGACGGTGGGCAACCGCTTCGCGTCGCTGCGCAAGATCATCATGGGCCGGATGCATGCCGGTCCCGGGGACGTGCTGATGCTGAGCGGGCCGATCACGCACGCCAGCGGAATGTTCATCCAGCCGATGCTGTTCCAGGGCGCGACCATCCTGCTGATGGAGCGGTTCCAGCCAGCCGAGATCCTGGAGGCGATCGAACGCCACCGGGTGACGATCTGCTTCCTCGTGCCGGCGATGATCCATGCGCTGCTGGCCGAGCCATCGATTCGCACCCGCAACTTGTCCAGCCTGCGACTGGTGAGCTACGGCGCAGCGCCGATATCGCCGGCGCGGATCCGCGAGGCCTGGTCGGCCTTTGGCCCGGTGCTCGCCCAGGGATACGGCGCCGGCGAGACCACCGGCGGGGTCCTCGGCTTGACCAGCGCCGACCATGCGCGGGCGATCTCGGGCGAGCGCCCCGAGTTGCTCGCGGCCTGCGGTCGCGCCCTGGGCGAGGCCGACGTGCAGGTGCTCGACGACCATGGCCAGCCGGTCGCCGGCGATGCCATCGGCGAGATCTGCGTCCGCGGTCCCGACGTCTTCGCCGGCTATTGGCGCGCCCCCGAGCCGACCCGCGAAGTGCTCGGCGACGATGGCTGGCTGCGCACCGGCGACCTGGCCCGCGTCGATCACGAGGGTTACATCTATATCGTCGATCGCAGGAAGGAAATGCTGGTCTCGGGCGGCTTCAACGTCTATCCGCGCGAGGTCGAGTCGGTCCTCGCCCAGCACCCGGCGATCTACGAGGCCTGCGTGATCGGCGTTCCCGACGAGCACTGGGGCGAGGCCGTGAAGGCCGTGGTCGTGCTGCGCCAGGGTGCGCAGGCGAGCGCCGGCGAGCTGATGAGCTTCTGCGACGGGCGACTGGCCGGCTTCAAGCGGCCGCGGTCGGTGGACTTCGTCGCCCATTTGCCCAAGAACAGCAACGGCAAGCTCTCGCGCAAGGACGTGCGCGAGCCCTACTGGCAAGGCCGCGAGCGGCGCGTCAATTGAGGTCCGAGATGAGCATCGACTCCCCCACCAGCGCGCGCACGGATGCCGCGTTCGAAGGCTCCGAAGCCGCCGCCGATTTCGTCCGGCGGGTCCGGCGCTTCGTGTCGGACGAGCTGGCACCTCTCGCGGCCGAGCATGGCATCAGCCACGAGAAAGGCGCCGACAAGACCTTGCTGCAGCAGGTCTGGAAGCTGTCGCATGCGCGCGGCTTCTACGGCATGACGCTGCCGCAGCCGATGGGCGGCGCCGGCTTCGACCTGGTCGACCACGTGCTGGTCAAGGAAGCGATCTATGCCAGCGGCTCACCGTTCGCGCCGCACGTACTGGGCGAGCTCTCGGGCCCGCCGCGGATAGGGGCGCTCGTCCGCAGCGCGACGCCCGACCAGATGGAACGCCTGATCCTGCCGGTGGCGCGGGCCGAAAAGGCGATCTGTTTCGCCATCACCGAGCCGGAGGCCGGCTCCGACGCCGGGGCGCTGAAGACGCTGGCGCAGCCCGACGGTGACGGCTTCGTGCTCAACGGCGTCAAGCGCTTCATCTCCGGTTCGCCGTTCTGCGACATGGCCGTGATCATTGCCGCGACCGGCGAGGGTTCCGGCGACGACCCGCCTGGCCGCCGCGAGACGACCGCCTTCTTCGTCGAGCGCGACCGACCCGGCTTTCGCGTCGAGGCCGGCTACAAGACGATGGCCGGTCAATCGCACACCGGCAACATCCACCTCGAGAACTGCCGGATCCCGGCCGGCAACCAGATCGGCGAGCGTGGTCGCGGGCTGGCACTGGCACTCGGGCGCATCACCGTCAACCGGCTGCTGCACTGCCCGGCGATGCTCGGTCTGGCCCGCCTCGCGCTCGACGATGCCCGCGCCCATGCGCTGAAGCGGCGCCAGTTCGGCCAGCCGATCGCTACCTTCCAGGCCATCCAGCACATGCTCGCCGACATGGCCACGGAGCTGGCCGCGGCGCGCGCGCTGATGCTCGGGGTGGCACGGAGCCTCGACCGCGGCGCACCGGCGCGGGCCGAGACCTCGATGGCCAAGCTGTTCTGCTCGGAAACTGCCTTCCGAATCGCCGATCGGGCGGTACAGATCCTCGGCGGCGAGGGCATTGTCCAGGGCAGTCGGGTCGAGTTCCTGTTCCGGATGCTGCGGATGTATCGCGTCCTCACCGGAACGAGCGAGATCCAACGCAACACCATCGCCCGCGAGCTGCTGTCTGCCGACGCCTGACGCAGGCCGCATCCCGCATCCCGCGAATCAACGACATTGCGCTGGTCCCGGCCGGCGCCTGGAGACAGGATCATGTTCAACAGCTTTCGCCGCGTCATTGCCGCGCTGGGTCTTGCGTCCGCACTGGTGGCGCAGGCCCAGGAGACGTACCCGAAGCGCAGCATCCGCTGGATCGTCCCTTACCTGGCGGGAACGTCGCCGGACAACACCGTGCGGATCGTGGCCGAGGCGATGAGCGAGACGCTCAAGCAACCCATCGTGGTCGAGAACAAGCCCGGCGCGGCCGGCAATCTCGGCGCCCAGATCGCCGCGCGCGCGGCGCCCGACGGCTACACCTGGGTGTACTCCGGCTCGCCGATGGCGACCAGCATGCGGATGTACAAGCAACCGGGGTTCGACGTGATGAAGGACTTCGCCCACATCGGACGGATCGGCATCTCCGAACTCGCGGTGGTCACGAGCCCCGATAGCGGGATCGGCACGATGCGCGAGCTCATCGAGCGCGCGCGCAAGGATCAGGGGAAGATGCTGTTCGCGAGCGGCGGCATCGGTTCGCCCGCGCACATGGCGGCCGAGCTGATGCTGGGCGCCGCCGGCATCGAAGGGACCCATGTCCCGTACAAGGGCGCCACCGACTCGACCAATGCGGTCATCGGCAAGCAGGTGGATTTCACCCTGGCCATCACCTCGGTGGCGCTGCCGC
>JBEVJQ010000182.1:0-3066 GCA_040510055.1 Burkholderiaceae bacterium
TCGACGCCGCGGCTGAGGTCCTGGCGGTTCTTGTTGATGCTGGTGCCGCCGAACACGGTCGCGACCGACAGCTTGCTGAACTGGCCGTAACCGCGCGCATTGTCGGCGATCTGGCTGGCGAGTTCGCGTGTCGGGGCGAGGACGAGCATCCGGCAATGCGTCGGCAGCACGCGCTTCTGGTTCTCGGTGAGGCGCTGGATCGACGGCAGCACGAACGCGGCGGTCTTGCCGGTGCCGGTCTGCGCGATGCCGAGCAGGTCGCCGCCTTCGAGCAGGATCGGGATCGACTGCGCCTGGATCGGGGTCGGGGTGGTATAGCCTTTGGCTTCGAGCGCGCGGACGAGCGGCTCGGCGAGGCCGAGGGTTGCGAATGACATGGAAACGTAGCCTTCAAAACGGGGCCTGACCCGCGCGCCGGATTCCATCATGGAAACGGCTCGCAGGGGGCGGGGGAAACTGACACCCCGCGTGAATAGGGAAGCCCTGAGCGTATCGACCGAGGCGGAGCCGGGGGTGGCAGAGCCAACCCGTTCACGCTGCATGACGCCTCGATTGACCGCCATGTGCGCTGCATCGCGGCAAAAGTCAAGTCGGAGGCGAAACGGGCATCGGTGTGGCTCGCGATCAACACTTTCACCATTTCCGATTCTATAATGGAAGGTTGACCTTCCTGCCGCCTTGACTTGCCCCCGGCCCCCAATAGGCTCCCCGACATTCGTGACCGTGAGAAGATCGGCCGAATAACAGGGGATTAGAATAGATAATGGCTAATACAGCATTGCGTGGCGCAGCCCGTCGCGTCCTTCTCGCCTCGTCGGCGCTGATCGCGCTGCCGGGCGCCGCCCAGGCCCAGGCCGCGACCTCGGATCTGTCGATGAGCCTCAAGGGCATCCTGCCGATCGCCGAGATGCAGGGCGGGTCGGCGACGGCGACGCCGCCGCAGGCCGATCCCAGCGTCGTCATCTCCAATCCCGGCACGCCGAGCACGATCCTCGACCAGGGGGTCAACGGCGTCGGCCAGATGATCATCGACCAGAAGAACGGCTTCGTCGGTCTGTGCACCGGCACGCTGATCAACCCGCGCACCGTCGTGTTCGCGGCGCATTGCGTCAACGAAAGCCCGACCGGGACCGCGATGAACCCGTGGAACTACGGCAAGGGCGCCGGGCAGCTGCCGATCGGCTTCGGCTTCGAGGCGGACACGATCGCCGGCCAGCGCGCCTGGTTCCGCAGCAACTACAGCACCAGCACCGCCAACCATTTCTACAACGTCAATCAGGTCGTCTACAACGCGCAGTCGCTGAACCTCGGCCTCGCCAACAACTTCCTGCAGGCCGATGTCGCGCTGGCGACTTTCGACACGCCGGCGGCCGACGTGCCGACTTGGACGATGCTGTTCTCGCCGCTGCCCGCGCCTGCGTCGATCAGCGACACGACCGGCACCGGCTATCACGTCACGGTGACCGGCTACGGCACCAACGGCACCGGCCTGACCGGCGCCAGCGGCGCGATCGATTACCGCCGCCGCGTCGCGGAGAATTACGTCGGCCTGCTCGGCTCGATCGACGATTTCTATTTCGGCCTGTTCGGCGGCAGCGCCGGCCTGCCCGCCAATCTGTACCAGACCGACTTCGACGATCCGACCCGCCGCTATCCCGGCGATTACAACCTGTTCAAGGACGAGGCGCTGCCCCGCGAGGGGACGACCGGCCCCGGCGATTCGGGCGGTCCGCTGATCCTCGACCGGACGTTCAACAAGGCGACGATCATCGGCGTGCTGTCGGGCAGCTACACGTTCGGCGGCCAGATCCGCGGCGGCTACGGCACCACCGCTTTCTACCAGCCGCTGTATCTCTATTGGGACTATATCCTCGCCAACAATCCGTATCGCTACGCCAATACGGTCGCCGGGGACGGCAAGTGGAGCGATGCCAGCCACTGGGTGACGGCGCTCGACCCCTCCTATCAGGTGATCGTCAACGGCCAGCTCGCCAATGGCGTGCCGACCACGCCCGGCCTCGGCATCACCCCCGATACGGAGAACAAATTCGGTCAGGTCTGCGATCAGGAGCCGGCGTTCAACTACGACCAATGCTATGACGTGAAGACCAAGATCACCTATGTCGACGGTCAGCCGGTCGCCGCCGCGCAGCCGGGCGTACAGGCCGGCACCGCGAGCAGCGGCAACGATCAGGCGACGGTGCGCAAGATCGATGCCGACGCCACCGCTGCCGTCGGCGGCGATGCGGTCGCTGCGGCGCTGCCGGCGGCGACGCTCGCCAACGGCCTGCCGGGTGCGACCAACTTCGTGCCGAACAACATCGATCCCGATGCGGCGACGCGGCGCAGCGCGCGGTATTATGACGTCACGCTGAGCGCGGCGGGCACGACGACGCTCGACACCGCAGTGACGATCGACCGGTTCAGCGTCGCCGGCACCAATGCCAAGCTGGCGATCACCTCGGCGGGATCGCTGACCAGCCTGATGGCGGTCAATCAATATACCGGCGCGGTGCAGGTCGACGGCACGCTGTCGACGCGCGGCGATTACTTCCTGATGAGCGGCCTGCTCACCGGCAGCGGCCGGATCAACACGCCGTTCCTCACCAGCGCCACCGGCATCATCGCGCCGGGCACGATGGGGACGATCGGCACGCTGACCGTCGGTGGCAACCTGATCCTCGCTTCGGGCAGCACGTTGCTGGTCGACGTCGGCCCGAACGGCACGTCGGACCGCGTCGCGGTGGTGCGCAACGGCACGACCGACGGCGTCGCCAGCATCGGCGGCCGCGTCGGCTTCGCGCCGGTCGCCGGGCACATGATCCGCTACAACGATCTCTACACGATCGTCACCGCGGCGGGCGGGGTCGTCGGCACCTTCCAGTCGCCCTCGGCCCTGTCGGCGATCCTGACCCCGCAATTCGTCTATTCGGCGAATGCGGTGCAGGCGCGGATCGTCGCCGGCAGCTATGCCAGCGTCGTCGCCGCGACGCCGATCCAGACCGCCTTCGCCGGGCTGCTCGATCGCAACCGCGCGAGCAACTACACTGCGCTGTCGGGTCTGTA
>JBEVJQ010000183.1:0-9003 GCA_040510055.1 Burkholderiaceae bacterium
CGGCTGATCGTCGAGCGCATCGACGAGGTGTCGTCGCCGGCACAGGTGGTAGAGTATCTGCAGGCGGCGAATCCGGGCGCGACCTTCGACGAAGCCGACGTCCGCGCGTTTCTGGACGAGCTGGTCGGGTACGAGATGGCTGCGACCGATGGTCTGCACTATGTCGGCCTGGCGTTGATGCCCGGCGCCCTGCGCCCGACGCTGGAAACGTTCAGCCGACGCCGCCAGGGCTCATCATCTCGAGTCGGCCGCACGATCCCGATTGCGGTCAGGGCCGTCTTCGAGGACACCGCTCATGCCTGAACCGAATCTCATTGCTGCCTTGGTCATCCTGGCCGGTGCCCCGACCGACCCGATGGCCGCGACCGCCAGAAACATCGATGCGCTGCGACCCGCCGCCGAGGTCGTGGAGCGCGCGAGGCGCGCGTTCGAGGCACTCGGCTTCCGATCGCACCCCGGCGCGGGGCATGCATTCAGCATCGAGGCCGATGCCGTTCGGTTCGAGGCGACGTTCAACGTCCGCCTCAGCGCGCGCGACGACGGCGGCATGCGCGTTGCGTCGCCGAGCGGTCAGACGCTTTCTTCTCTGCCACTCGACGCCCTCCCCCCGTCGTTGCGGCCTCAGCTCGATGCGGTCGTGTTCTCCGAACCGCCCGCGTTCGGCCCCGGCCAGCTTCCGTGAATGGCCCTCACCCGGTTTGCCCTGGAGCACGAGCTGCGACGTGTCGCCGCGTCTCCGCTGCTGGCCCGTGGCGGCGTGGCGCTGTACCGCGGGCTGTTCGAACCGGGCGCGCTCGGCCGGCTGCTCGACGAAGCGATCACGGGGCCGGCGCGGCTCGACGTCGTTGCGGACATTGCGGACACCGAGCAGGTGCGCGGGGGCCGTCCCGACCGGCGGATCCGGTCGATAGCCGGTGGCGCGTTGCAGTGCGCGTTGTTCGCGTCGCCGCGGCTCGCCGCCTTCGTATCCGGCGAGGTCAAGTCACCGGTTCGGCCTTGCGGCGCCCAAGCCAGCTACACCATCTACCGGGGCGACGGCTCGCACCTCGGTATCCATCGCGACGTCCTGGGCTGCGACGTGGCCCTGGTGACCTGCCTGCACGACGACGCCCCCTTTGAAAGCGGCGGCGCGCTCGACGTCTGGTTCGACGACGCGACCACTCCGCTCGGGGTCGTGCGTGCCAACCCCGATGTGGGTCGCACCCGCGTCGCGCTGGGGACGGGCGATTCGATGCTGATCCATGGCGGGGTCCTGCCGCACCGCGTGCCGGCGATGCGGACGCCGCGCACGCGCGTGGTGTCGCTGATGTGCTTCGAGATCGTCACACCGTGACTTGAGCCGCGCAGATCTCGAGTTCCCGCCTTCCGTCCCGTTCTCTGGCCGAGAATCGACGCCTCTTCGCGCGGGTCGGTCGCGCCATGTCGGAATGGTAGGGATGCGCGACAATGACGCCGGTCGATGACAGCGAAAGAGACAAGGAGCAACGACATGGCGGACACGCTCGGATTCCTCGGACTTGGTGCGATGGGCGCCGAGATGGCGCGCAACCTGATGCAAGCCGGCCACAAACTGCGCGTCTACAACCGCTCCGCCGCCAAGGCCGAGGCGTTCGCGAACGAGGGCGCCGCGGTCTGCCGGACGCCGGCCGAGGTGGCCGAGGGCGCGACCGCGGTGGTCTCGATGGTGGCCGACGACAACGCGACGCGTGAAGTGATGCTCGGGAAGGACGGCGTCGTCGCCGGCGCTGCCAAGGGCCTGCTCATCATCGACTGCAGCACCAACACGCCGGCGATGGCCCGGGAGGTGGCGCAAGCTGCGGCCGCGAAGGGCATCGCCTACCTCGACGCCCCGGTCTCGGGCAGCATCGCCCAGGCCCGGGGGCGCGAGCTGGTGTTCATGGTCGGCGGCGAAGCCGACGCGCTGGCCCGCGCCCAACCGGTGCTCGACGCGATGGGCCGGATGACCCGCCACATGGGCAAGACCGGCACCGGCGCGACGATCAAGCTGATCAACAACATGCTGTCCGGGACGATGAGCGCGGCGCTGGCCGAGACGATTGCCGTCGCCGAGGCGGCCGGGCTCGACCCGAAAGCCACGCTCGAAATCCTCGGCGAGGGCGCGGCCGGCTCGCGGCTGGTCAAGACCAAGATCCCGAAGATGATGGGGCGCGACTTCACGCCGCAGTTCCAGCTCGCGCTGATGGAGAAGGACCTGCGCTACTTCCTCGCGCTGGCGCAGGAGATGGACCGGCCGGCGCCGATCGCCTCGCTGGTGCGCAGCCAGTACCAGGCCGCGCGCCGTGCCGATTTGGCCAAACTCGATGTCGCGGCACTGTTCCTTCACGTGACCGGCCAGAAGCCGTGAGATGGATGGTCCGCCTGCTGGCGCTGCTGCTGGTGGTCGTGCTCGGGATCCTGGGGTACGCCGCGACGCTTCCCGATCGATTCCGGATCGAGCGTTCGATCGAGATAGCCGCGCCGCCGCAGCGGATCTTTCCGCTGATCGAGGACCTGATGCAGTGGACGCGCTGGTCTCCGTGGGAGAAGCGTGATCCGGACATGAAGCGCACCTTCGGCAATCCGAACCGCGGGATGGGCGCGACCTACGCCTGGTCGGGAAACGATGCAGTCGGTGCCGGCCGAATGAAGATCACCAACGCCCGGGCGCCGACGACGGTCAATATCGACCTCGATTTCATCGAGCCGTTTGCCGCCCACAACAAGGTCGACTTCAAGCTCGAACCGGCGAGTGCGGGAACGCGGGTCACGTGGGCGATGCATGGATCGCAGCCGTATCTGGCCAAGTTGATAAGTGTCTTCACGAGCATGGAGAAGATGGTCGGACCGGACTTCGAGACCGGTCTGGCCAACCTGAAGCAGGCCGTGGAGTCGGGCGCGACGTTGCCGCTCGGCAGCAAGCCAGCCGAGGCGGAGCAGCGCGCGAACTAGAACCGGGCGTGATGGCGTCAATCGCGATGAGAGCGCTGTTGAGAAAGGGGCCATCCGAGAGAGCGCCATCGTGCCTGGCAATGACGCCGGACGGGTCGATCGACCGCGACTGCGAGTGCGACCGCGAATGCGAGGAGGACTAACGTGAGACCGATAGCCGGTTTCCGCCAGCGACGCGCTGCCCTGGGCGCCGCCATCGGCGGCGCGACGGCCGCGGCCGTGGCATCCATGGCTTCCGTCGCGGCCGTTGCGGCCGCGGCAGCGGCGCCGTTCAGGGCTGCCCTGGCCCAGACCGCGCCCGATGCAGCCGACCTCAAGGGGCCGCTACGGATCGTCGTCGGCTACCCGCCGGGCGGATCGTCGGATCGCGGCGCACGGTTGTTGGCCGAGGTCCTGCAGCAACGGCACGGCCTCACCGTCATCGTCGAGAACAAGCCCGGTGCGGGCGGGCGCCTGGCGGCCCAGCAGTTTCGCCAGACGCGGCCGAACGAATTGGCGCTGCTGGTCGGCAATCCGGCGGTGATGTCGGTCGCGCCGCTGGTGTTCAAGGACGTCGGTTACGACGTCGCCGCCGACTTCGTCCCGGTCTCGTACCTGGCCAACTACGACTTCGTCGTCGCCGTCGGCCCGACGATGCCGACGCGGAACATGACCGAACTGGTCGCCTGGTTCCGGGCCAATCCGACCCAGGCGACGGTCGGCGTTCCCGCGACCGGCAGCCTGCCGCACTTCTTCGCGCTGATGCTGGGCGAGCGCGCCGGGCTCCAGGCCGAGGTCGTTGGCTACAAGGGTTCGGGCCCGCTGCTGACCGATCTGGTGGGAGCCCAGATTCCGGTGGCGATCGACACGCTCGACGCCGCCGTCCAACTGCACCAGGGCGGCAAGCTGCGGCTGCTGGCCGTGTCGTCGGCGACGCGCTCGCGGATGGCACCCGACGTGCCGACCTTGAAGGAATCCGGGGTGGACCTCGAGGCCGTCGGCTGGAACGTCCTGTTCGCGTCATCGAAGATGCCGCGCGAGATCGTCGGCCGGCTGGCAGCGATGATCGAGCAGGCGATGGCCGACCCTGCGCTGCGCAGCCGTTTCGATTCGGTCGGGATGGAACCGGTATCGGCGTCGCAGGCCCGGACCGCGCAGATGCTCGAGGCCTTTCGCGCTCAGTGGGAACCGGTCGTTCGGCGCAGTGGCTACCAGCAGTAACGCGCCCGCAGTCGACACCTTGTCTTCATGGGCGCTCGACTCCAGGCGGGCGGGCGAAGCGCGTGAATCGCGTGTGGCGAGACTAGACGACGTAGGCGAATAGCGTCCCGCGCTCTTCCGTTTCGTCGGGCTGGTTCGTGAGGCGACCGAATGGGCAGCTGGTCAATGCGCCGCAGGCGCCGGGGCTGAAGAAGCTCCTCTCCGCGCACCAGCGGTTCCGTCTCTTCGGCAGAAGGCCTGTCCTTGACAGTCGGTCAATTAGTAACTATTGTGAATATCATAATTCACATCGAATCCATTCGTGGCCACGAAACCGTTTCTCCGCGAGTACCTGTTCGGCGCCGCACCCGCCCCGGGCGCCAAGGCTGGGCGTCCGTCCGCCGAGCAACCGGCCATCCCCGGTCGGCGCGCTCCGGCCTACTTGGCGAAAAGGTTCGCCCAGATCATCCAGGGCGTGATCGCCGAGGCTCTCGAGCCTCATGGCCTGACCGGGCAGCACTGGGGAGTGATGGTCGCCATCGTCCGCGAACCGGGCACGGACCAGCGCCGTGTCGCCGAGCGTCAGAGCATCGACGCGAATTCGACCAGCCGCCTCATCGATGAGCTCGAGGCCATGGGCCTGGTCAAGAGGGTGTCCTCCGCGCAGGACCGGCGCGCCAACCGCCTGGAGCTCACCCCGGCAGGCGTACGGATGCGATCGAAGCTGCGGGGTCCGGTGATCGCCGTCCAGGATCGCGCCTTGTCGTGCCTCGAACTGCATGAACGAGCGACGCTGCTCGACCTGCTTACCCGGGTGGTGGAGGCGAACAAGCATTACGCCCGTCCCGGTATCGGGCGACGCAAGCCTGTGAGGCAGAACGCAGCCTCGCAACCGCCGAAGAACGCTCCTTCGCAAGCGCCGAAGAACGTTCCTTCGCAACCGCCGAAAACCGCCGCGTCGCAACCGCCGCGGTCCACCTGACGATCAACGTCTCACTGGCCTTGCGCAGCGCTCGCAGGCCGAGAGGTCAACATGCCGAATCTGCATCCCCGCCCTCCACCTCGCACACCCACGCTGCGCCGATCCTTTCTCGCTTCAGCGCTGGCAGTAGTCGGGCTGGCTGCGGCGACTGGCGCCGCACGCGCCGAGCCATGGCCATCGCGGCCGATCGTGCTCACACTGACCGGTGCGGCCGGCAGCGCGCCCGACGTGGTCGCCCGCGACGTCGTCGCGCGCATCGGTATGGCGCTCGGCCAGCCGATCGTGGTCGAGAACGTCCCCGGCGCTGGCGGTATCGTCGCGATGGAGCGAGTCCGGTGGGCACAACCGGACGGGTACCACTTCGTCTTCACGCACATCGGCGCGGTGGTGATCAATCCGGCGCTCCACAAGTCCCTGTCGTATGACCCCGTTCGCGATTACGCACCGGTATCGTTGGTGCTGACCGGGCCGATGATCCTGGTCGCCTCGCCATCCCTGGGGGTCGGAACTCTGGAGGAACTGATCTCATTGGCCCGGCGCGATCCGGGAACCCTGATGTACGGATCGGCCGGGATCGGCACGCCGCCGCACGTCTTCGTCGAGCAACTCAAGGCCGCGACCCGGTTGTCACTCGATCACGTACCGTTCAAGGGCTCGTCCGGACTGGTGCAGGGGCTGTTGGGCGGACATGTCGCCGTGGGCATGGAGGGCCCCGGGGCGCTGATGCCGCTGATCGAAGGCGGCAAGTTGCGTCCGTTGGCCGTGAGCGGCGATGAGCGGATGAAGATCCTGTCGCACGTGCCCACGTTCGCCGAGTCGGGTGTGCCGGGTATCGGGCTGAGCTGGCTGGCCATCATGGCGCCCAAAGGGACTCCGCCCGGGGCGGTCGCGGCACTGAACCGGGAAGTGACCCGCGTGCTGGCGATGCCGGACCTGCGAACCGCATGGGCCGCGCTGGGCCGAACGCCGGGCGGCGGCCCCCCCGAGGTGCTTGCCGAGCGCATCCGTGATGAGCTGCCGCGCTGGCGGACAGTCATCGACGGTGCTGGCATTCGTCCCGAGTAGGCACGAGGGGAGAAAACGTGATGGTCGACTCGACCTCTGCGTTGCCGCCGATGCGACTGGGCGAAATCGTCGTGGCCACCGCACGCTACGACCTGATGAAGCAATGGTATCGACGGATGCTGGACATCGAACCTGCGCTCGAACACGTGGCCGCCGCGGCGCCGCCCGATGGTGGCCCGCCGAGGGCGACACGCATGTGCTTTTTCCGGCTGCACGAGGAACATCCCTATCAGCACGTGGTCGCGATATTCGAGATGCCCGGCATCCGTGACACACCCACCGCAGGCCCGGGACTGCACCACATGCAGCTGCGCAACGCTTCGATGGCCGTGCTGCGGGAACGCTATCGGCGGCTTCGTGCCGAACGGATCATGCCGTACCGGGCGATGGATCATGGCCCGGGCACGAGCCTCTACTATCGGGATCCGGACCACAACGTGGTGGAGATTTCGGCCAGCAACTTCGCCACATCGGAAGAGATGCGGGCGTGTCTGGCTTCCGAGGCGTATCGGGGCAACCCGGGTGGCACGGTCATCGATCCGGATTCGTTGCTCGATCGCCCCGGCAGCCAAGCTAGAGCGCCGCGACTCGGGGCATAGGGCGAAGGCCGCGGCGCGAAGGGCGACGCTCCTCGCCCGCTGGACCGTGCCTCTCAGCACCCTTGGCATGAGACGCTCAGGGCTGCCGGGGTCCGCGGCGGAACACGGTCGGAAGGCGTGAAGAAATGGTCGGAAAGGGTCCGAGTTCGTCGGGAGGACCGCAGCCGTACTGCTGTACGGCGAGGACCGCAGCGGCGAAATCGGTCCGTTTCCGGCGATTTATTCGCGCCTTCCGCTACACCAGGCCGCGCTCGACCATATCCAGCAGCCGCTGCCCCAGCGCCTGCGCCTGCTCGTCGCTCAGTTGCCGGAGCGGGCCATCGATCGCCAGCAGCGCCATCCCATGCACCGCCGACCACGCCAAGTACTCGGCCGCGGGGCGGTGGTCGACCGACAGCACGCCGGCCTCGGTCAGGCTGTCGAGCGCCGATCCGAGCAACTCGAACGGATTGAGGCCGCTGTCACCGGCGCGGTCGCTGGCGGGCGCTGGCGCGGTACCACCACCCGCCGCCACGGGGCTGAACGCCGTGCGAAACAGCCCGGGCTGCGCCCGCGCGAACCGCAGGTAGGCCGTTCCCACGGCGCGCAACCGGGCGCGTGCCAACTCGACCGGCCCGCGGGCTCGGCGCTCGGCAACGGCGATCTCCTCTTCCATCGCGACCGCCATCGCGGCCAGCGCCGCGGCACGCACGGCCTCGAGCAGGGCATCGCGGCTGTCGAAGTGCCGATAGGCGGCATTGGGAACGACGCCGGCACGACGCGTGGCTTCGCGCAATACGACCGCATCGGGTCCGCCGTCCCGCGCCAGCTCGATCCCGGCATCGAGCAACGCCCTGCGCAGGTCGCCGTGCCGGTAGGAACCGCGGGCCGGTTGCGACCGGCGAGCCACTCGCGGTGCTGCGATCACGGGCATTTGCGGTTCCGACTGATTGTGGACAGCGTCCATTATCGTTGATATTCTTTGTGTACGGCGTACACAACCGTTGGGTGCGCAACAGACTGGCGGCACCCGGGTTCGGCAGCACTGTCCCCCCCGCCCGCCTTCAGGAGAGCGCTCGTGGCCCGCTACGTGGATGGCTTCGTCCTGCCGGTACCGAAGGGCAAGGTCGCTGCCTATCGCCGGATGGCCCGCAGGGCCGGCGCGGTCTGGCGCGAGCACGGGGCGCTCGAATACATCGAATGCGTGGCCGACGACGTCAAGCCGGGCCGGACCACGTCGTTCCCGCAGAGCGTCAAGCTCAAGCCCGACGAGACGGTGGTCGTTGCCTGGGTCGTGTTCAAGTCGCGCAAGCACCGCGACGCAGTCAACGACAAGGCGATGAAGGACCCGCGGGTCGCCGAGATGATGGATCCGAAGACAATGCCGTTCGATTCGGAGCGGATGTTCTGGGGAGGCTTCAAGGCGATCGTTGAACTCTGAGGGCACGAAGGCTTGAAGACACTTCCCGGCGGGCGGACTCGGTGCCGACCGACAGCAGCCATGACTTTAAGCTCGTCGCAAGCATCGTGGTGTGCGGGCTGGCGTAGTCAAAGCGAGTGCCCTGAGGGGAGTCGCGTTCGGCGCAGTGAATCGACGAAGCTCTTCGTGTCGTCGATGGCCTTCAACCGCGATGGCTCGTGGCCTCCGACCCACGACCCGCGGCCGGTCGGCGACAGCGGGTTGTGGACGTTGGGCAGATACCGGACCGGGGTCGCGATCGCATCGAACCCGTGGCGAGCACCAGGGTAGACGATCGTCTTGACCGGGAACGGGTTCTTGCCGGCGTCCGCGACGTGCGCAGCGGTCAACTTCTTCGCCAGCTCGACACAAGGCACGGCCGGCACCCAATCATCGTCCTCGCCGTGCAGGATCAATAGTGGCATGGTTGTCCGAAAGTCCTTCATCCGCAGGGGGCCCACACAGCCGGGGTAGAACCCGATGGCTGCCTTGAAGCGAGGGCCGTCGTCGCGGCGCCCGAGCGCCTCGGGCCTGACCAGGCCCATCACGGTCGAACCGCCGTGCGACCAGCCGAGGACGAGTATCTGCTGCGGGTCGACGTCGTTGCGTGCTGCAAGGAAGTCCAGTGCCGCGTAGGCGTCGGCGGTCCGGGCGGTCCATGGCTGCGACTCGGCAGGTCGGTTCTTCAGGTCGCAGACGCTGCCCAGGCCGCGCGGACCGAAGCTGTCGACGTGCAGCACGACGTAGCCCCAGCGAACGAACTGGTCGGCCCACTCGCGATCTCGCGGCGA
>JBEVJQ010000184.1:0-4410 GCA_040510055.1 Burkholderiaceae bacterium
ATGTACCTGCGCCCGATGCACCCGCCCCCGATGCACCCGCGCCCGACGCACCCGCTCCCCGACGCACCCGCTCCCCGACGCACCCGCTTCCCGACGCACCCGCGCCCGGCGCACCCGCGCCCGGCGCACCCGCTTCCCGACGCGCCGGAGTGGTGCGCGGCGCCCCGAGTACCGGTACGATCCGCGCTCACCGTCGCGCGACGGCTCTACCGGAGGATGCATACGATGAAGAAGACCCCGACTGTCATGCTGGCGACCGCGCTCGCGCTTGGTGCCGCCGTTGGTGCCGGCTGTGCCGACATGGATCGCAACCGTACTGGCCCGATGAGCTTCTTCGTGACCAGTACCGGCAACCCGAAGGGTGCCGACTTCGGCGGCCTCGCCGGCGCCGATGCCCATTGCGCGTCGCTGGCCAAGGCCGCCGGCTCGACGGCGACCAACTGGCGGGCCTATCTGAGCACGACGGCGCCCGGCGGCGACGCCGGCATCAATGCCCGCGACCGGATCGGCAAAGGACCGTGGTTCAACGCCAAGGGCGTGATGGTCGCGGCCAACGCCGAGCAGCTGCACTCGGACAGCGCCAACGTCAACAAGACGACGGCGCTGAACGAAAAGGGCGGAGTCGTTCCCGGACGCGGCGATGCCGTCACACAGCACGACATCCTCACCGGGTCCGATCCCGACGGCAACTATTCGACGGCCGGTGGTGACACGACCTGCGGCAACTGGACCAAGAGCGGCGAAGGTTCGGCGATCGTCGGCCACCACGACCGGATCGGCCTGAAGGACACGCGGCACATGAAGTCGTGGAACTCGTCGCACGGCAGCGCCGGTTGCAGCGCCGATGCGTTGGTGAAGACCGGTGGTGCCGGCTATCTCTACTGCTTCGCCGCCAACTAAGCGGCTTCACGGCCAACTGAGCTGCCACGCCGCCAACTGAGGCGCTGATGGCCGTCGGGCACGACGACTTCGACCGGGCCGCGCGGTGGATCGCCGCGGCCCGGCGGATCGTCGTGCTGACCGGCGCAGGGATCTCGACCGATTCCGGCATTCCGGATTTTCGTGGACCGCAGGGACTCTGGACCCGGAACCCCGAGGCCGAGAAGCAGTCGAACATCGAGTACTACCTGGCCGATCGTGAGGTCCGGATCGGAGCCTGGAAGGCGCGGCTGGCCCATCCGGCGTGGGAGGCAAAGCCCAACGCCGGCCATCGCGCCATCGTCGCGCTCGAACGTCAAGGTCGGCTGCATGCGCTGATTACGCAGAACATCGACGAACTGCATCAGCGTGCCGGTAACGACCCGGCCCGCGTGGTCGAGGTCCATGGGACCGTCCATCGGGTGATGTGCTGGAATTGCGGCCGACGTTCGCCGATGGCCGAGACGCTCCAGCGAATCCGCGCCGGCGAGGACGATCCGTCATGCAACGATTGTGGCGGCATTCTCAAGAGCGACACGATTTCGTTTGGCCAGCAACTGTTGCCCGCCGTCATCGAACGGGCATTGCGCGCTGCCGCCGAATGTGATTTGCTGCTGGCCGTGGGATCGACGCTGGCCGTCTATCCGGTAGCAAGTGCGGTGCCAATCGCCAGGGATGCGAGTGCCCGCGTCGTGATCGTCAACGGAGCGCCCACCGAGATGGACGAGATGGCCGACGTGGTCCTGCGTGGCAACATCAGCGAGATCCTGCCGCGAATCGTCGGACCGTTGCCGCTGGACTGACCCTGGCGCCTAACGGAGCCGCCACTCGGCGACGCCGTTGCTCGCCCGCTGCAGCCGATCGCTGGCCAACCACTGCAGCGCACCGGGTATCCGGCGCAGCTGCCCATCGAGGAATGCGAGCGCGGCCGCCGTCACCCATCTGATCATCTCGGTGCACTTCGCCGGGTCGACGCCGAGTGTCTGGCACCGTGACGACTCGAGCGCGAACAGCGTGTGAAAGGCGTCGGTATCGTGGACGTAGACCATCGCCTTGTTGCCAACGGCCGGCAGGCGCTCGAACGCGATCCGGCGCCCGTAGGGCATTTCGCCGATACAGCTTCCCGGTTCCGGACCCGGTTGGCAGGTCCGGTCGCCATCGCCGGTTCCGACCAGGACCGGTCGGTCCAGATCGATCCACGAATGCTCGGGCTGACCGAAGTCGGTATCGAAGAAGCCCTCGTTCCCCGGCTGTTGCGGCGAGAAGGCGAGAAACGCGGCTGGCCGCCGATCGGCGATGGTCAGCGGTGCGCCGCCGAAGCTGCGCCTGGCACCCGCTCCCGTGAGCGCGCCTCCGGCACCGGCCGAATGGCCGCCGACAGCGATCCGGGTGACATCGACTTGTCCGGCGAAGTCGCCGACGGTCGCCATGCGCTCGACTTCGTCGAGCGCCGCGCGCAGGTCGTGCGGGCGATCCCAGTTCAGGTACTTGAAAACCTCGCAGGTCGCCGCATCGCCGATCGTCCCGATGGCCTGGCATATCGCCTGGCGACTGGCTGCGTCGCGTGGCCGATGGGCGAGCGCAATGGTGAAGTAGCCAGCTCGCGCCGTGGTCTCGCTCCATTCACGCATCGACCCGGTCGACGATAGGTGCCCGTCGGCCCCGCCGTGTGACCAGATCACAACCGGCATCGGCGCTGGTGCCCCGACGGGTACGCGAACGGTCATCGGCAAGTCGCGCGAGACGCCCGTCCGGTCGATGTAGGACGTCAGCCGCTCGTACGCGGTGAAGCCGTACGAAGCGTCAGGCGCGTAGAGGCAGGCGGGCCCCGGCTGCTGCAGACAGGTCGCCGCCTGCGGCTGGGCGCGGACGGGATCCGGCGCCAGCCCCAGCGTGGCGGCAAAGGAAATCGCCATTGCGAACGCAATCGGGGCGGGGATCGACGCCGCGACAGGGATCGCCGCAGCGAGCGGGGTCGCCGCCTTCATCGTCCCGCGGGCTGCTGCCGACTCGTGCGCGGCATCCATTACTTCCCGATTGCGGAGAAGTTGTGCTCGCCCCGCGGGCCGAACGCCTGGGCGTGGATCGATACGGTGCCGCCGATGAACAGCGGGGCGTCGATCTCGGCGGCCTCGGAAACATTGCCGGTGAAGACTCGCACCGTGCTGCCGCTGTCGGCATTGCGATGAAGGAACTGGAACTGCCCTGTCCCCGGGCAGTAATAGCCTTCGATCGGCGCCAGGTCGTTCAACGCGCCGTTGATCTTGCGACAGTTCTCGGATCCGGGTGCACCGGCGGCGGCCTGGCTTTCGATCACCAGAGTCGACTGGTCGCGAGCGGCCACCACGCGCCAGGTGGTTCCAGCGAGGGATTCGGGAAAGGCGGCCCCTGCGCTGGCGCTCACGGCAGCAAGCAAAGCGAACAGGGCCGGGCGCAATGGCGCAGCCGCCAGGGTCGGGCGCAGTCGACGAAGGATTCGGATGGGGGTCATGACGAACTCCTCTAGAGTGAAGGTCAGGCGGCCGCCTTGGCCAGCGCGTCGCGCGGCTCGTCGGTCGCCAGGGGATCGATCGAGCGCTTGAGCATCTGCCGCACATCGTCGCCGAGGCGGTGGATGTCGCACGCGCGATCGATGAAACGCACGATGCCGTAGTCGACGTTGCCGACCTGCCAATCGGTGTCCCAGCCGCGCCCCGGATTCGCCCGGAACACGCGCAGCACGTCCCAGAGCGCGAGGTGATCGGGGCCGGGAGGAACGACGCGTTGCGTCAACGGCGCGACGCCGGTCTCCGAAGCGAAGTCGGCAACGCCGTTGCCGTCGTCGTCCGGGCGTCGATCGGGAACTGTGTCGGCGGTACCGAACAGATGGCTCCACCAGCCGGCGCCGTCGTCGCAGTGGAGCAAGCGCAACGCGCCGTCGACCCCGTAGTCGGACTTCTCGACCTGCTCGAGTGTCGGTAGCCCGAGTTCGCGGACCACGTGCCGCCGGTTGAACGGCCGGGCGAGACGCAGCCCCCACAACTCGTGCAGCAGCGCGTTGGCCGCCCAGTTCGAGAATCCCTCGGCGAATGCGACCGACGGGTTTTCCTGCACGTTGTGCGTGGTGAGGTCGACCGGGTCGTCACCGCGCAAGGAGCAGACGGCGCCGACCCAGTTGATCGTGCCATGGTTGTGCGCGTAGTTCCACAGGTGGATGAATTCGTGGATCACGGTGTCCGGATGCCAGTGCGTGTCCGGCTTGCCCTGGTGCAGGTAGATCATCCGCGTCAGGCCGTTGGCGTACGACGTGCCACCGATTGCATGGGCCGGATAGATCGCGGCGATCTTGTGGCCGATGGCGAACCAGGAGTCTTCGGCGACGAGCCGGTCGATCGTGGTTCGCAGCACGTACCAGATCAGCGCCTGGCGCCGGAAGGTCTCATTGCCCAGATCCCAGCCGCCACCGGACGCGAACCGGCGCGTTCCGACCGCGATGTTGGGCCCTTCGAGTTG
>JBEVJQ010000185.1:0-5692 GCA_040510055.1 Burkholderiaceae bacterium
CAGTGCGTAGCCCTGATAGGTCTGGGACGGGAGGGGGATATGCCCGTCGGGCACCGGTTCCGAATGGCCGGGAGGCAGGATGACATATTTGCCGCCCCGCCCTTTGTCGACGCCGGCCGGGCCAACGTCCTCCAGCGGCGTTTGCCAGCAATCCATGATGCTGCCGGTGATCGACCCTTCGTCGGCCGGGGGGATCTCGAGTACCACCGGTCCGGTCTGAGCCGTGTTGAAGAACGGCATGAAGTAGATCGCGTCGGGATTAGGCGTCAGCGTCTGATTTTTCCAATCCAGCAGACGCGACCAATAGACGATCTGGTTCCAGTCGCCTTTCGCCCCTCGAGCCATCGCCTGGTACATGAGATCGGTATTAACCGCGGGCATGCCCCATATGACGGCCTCGACGGCGCGCCGGTGCACGCTGCGCTCCGCGAGCTCGGCTGCTGTGCTCATGCTCGTGCTCCTTCAGAGATCACGTATAGCCCGTCGCCGTCGACCGCCGTTGGCGCAGCCCCCTTGACAACGTTCGCCCTAGATACCCTGCGCGTGAACCCGATCGGCCTTCGAGTGCAGCTTGTTCAGCGCGCTGACGTAGGCCTTGGCCGACGCGACCACGATGTCGGGATCGGAACCGACGCCGTTGACGATCCGTCCGCCGTTGGACAGTCGCACCGTCACCTCGCCCTGGCTCTCGGTACCGGTCGTGATGGCGTTGACGCTGTAGAGAACCAGCTCGGCGCCCGACTTCACCTGCGACTCGATCGCCTTGAAAATGGCGTCGACCGGACCGTTGCCCTCGCCGTGCGTCTTGACCTCGCGGTTGCCCATCGCGAGCACGACGTCGGCCGTCGGCTGCTGGTCCATTGCCGAGCGCTGAGCCATGGCGACCAGCCGGTAGTGCTCGGCATCGCGGACGTTGGCCGCCTGGTCGGAAACCAGCGCATGGATGTCCTCGTCGTAGATCTCGGCCTTGCGATCGGCCAGTTCCTTGAAGCGCTGGAACGCGGTCTGGACGTCCTGCTCCGACTCCATCGTGATTCCGAGTTCGCTCAGCCGCTGCTTGAACGCCGTGCGGCCGGACAGCTTGCCGAGGACGATCCGGTTGGTGGTCCAGCCGACATCTTCGGCCCGCATGATCTCGTAGGTATCGCGGGCCTTGAGCACGCCGTCCTGGTGAATGCCCGACGCGTGGGCAAAGGCGTTGGCACCGACCACGGCCTTGTTCGGCTGGACGACGAAACCGGTGATCCCCGAGACCAGTCGTGAAGCCGGGACGATCTGCGTGGTATCGATCCCGACGTCGAGCTGGTAGGCATCGCGGCGGGTCTTGACCGCCATCACCACCTCCTCGAGCGAGGTGTTGCCGGCACGCTCGCCCAGGCCGTTGATCGTGCATTCGATCTGCCGGGCGCCACCGATGGTCACACCGGCGAGCGAGTTGGCCACCGCCATGCCGAGGTCGTTGTGGCAATGGACCGACCAGACGGCCTTGTCGGAATTGGGAATCCGCGTTCGCAGCGTCTTGATCAGGTTGCCGAACTGCTCGGGGACGCTGTAGCCGACCGTATCGGGAATATTGATCGTGGTCGCGCCCTCCTTGATCGCGGTCTCGAGCACGCGGCAGAGGAAGTCGATATCCGAGCGACTGCCGTCTTCGGGCGAGAACTCGACATCATCGGTGAACTTGCGGGCGAACCGGACGGCGAGCTTCGCCTGTTCGTGAACCTGGTCCGGCGACATCCGCAGCGTCTTTTCCATGTGCAGCGCCGAGGTCGCCAGGAAGGTGTGGATGCGCTTGACCTTGGCCGGCGCCAGCGCCTCCGCTGCCCGGGCGATGTCCTTGTCGTTGGCCCGGGCGAGCGAACAGACGCGCGACTCGGTGATCGCCTCTGCGATCGTCCGGACGCATTCGAAGTCGCCATTGGACGAGGCCGCGAACCCGGCTTCGATCACGTCGACCTTGAGCCGCTCGAGCTGGCGGGCGATCCGCAGCTTCTCCTCGCGCGTCATCGACGCGCCAGGGCTCTGTTCACCATCACGCAATGTGGTATCGAAAATGATCAGCTTGTCGGCCATGGTCGCTCCTCGTCAGCCCGCCTCGTGGGCGGGATCAATACTGCTGGGGGTGGGGTAGGTGAAGTATTAGCGCGCGGGGCGCAGCAGCAGCAGCCGGGCCAGGCCAGCGCAAATGGCCGTCATCACGGCGGTAGCCGCGAGCGGACGAAGCGCGATGGCCGGGAGAACGGCCGTGCCTGAACCGAACGAGGCCACGGCTGCCGGGCAGATGCCGGCAACGCCCGCAACAACCCCAGGCGCCGGGCGGCGCGGAGTCGAAGCTGCGGAAATGGCCCACGAAGCGGTCATCCCGCGACTATAGCATTGTCCGATCGCCACGCAAGCGCCACGTGGCGTCTGCGACCTCGAGGGCGCAGCCGGTTGCGACCAGGTGCTTTCCGTTCAGGTTCGGGACCTGCCCGGCGCCTCGGCTCTGGCCGCGACCACGATGCCTGCGAGCAGGACGGCCAGTGCAGTCAACTGTCCGGCCCCCGGAACCTCGCCCAGCAGCACGGCGGCCAGCAGCGCCGAACCCACGGGTTCGCCGAGGATCGCCAGGGCTACGAAGGTCGGCGACAGGTGGCGCAGCGCCCAGTTGAACGCCGAGTGACCGATCAATTGCGGCCCAGCCGCCAGCGCGAGCAGCAGCGCCCAGCCGGTCGGCCCGTAGCCGCGCAACGGGACCCCGGTCGCGATCGCCGCCGCCAGCAGCGCGACGGCCGCGCAACTGTAGACCAGGGCGAGGTAAGCGAGCAGGCTCAATCGGTCACCGAGTCCGCGGCCGAGCAGCAGGTAGCCACTGACGCACAACGCACCGGCCAGCGCCAGCAGGTTGCCCGCCGGTGGATCCCGTCCGGCGGCCAGGCCGGCGGTCGCGAGTGCGGCGTCGGCGCGAAGGATCAGGGCGCATCCGACCAGCGTGATCCCGATCCCGATCACCGTTCGCGTTGCCAGCCGCTGACGAAAAACCACCATCGTCGCGATCCCGACCCAGATCGGATTGGTCGCGACCAGTGCGGCACTCGAGGCGATCGACGTCAGCTCGAGCGAGCGGATCCAGCAAACGAAGTGAAGGGCCAGCACCACGCCGGCCACGGCCGCGATTGTCCGATCGCGAGGCGCCAGCGCCCGCAGTTCCCCTGCGCTGCGCGCCAGCGCGAACGGAAGCAGCACCAGCGCGGCAAACGTCAGTCGCCAGGCGGCGATGGCCAGCGAATCGATCCCCAGGGCCTGGGCGTGACGAATCAAGATCGACGACGAACTGGCGGCAACCACGCCGATCGCCAGGATCACGAATGGTCGGCTGACCCGCGCCGACCAGCGACGAGGCGACGCTTGGGCGTGAGGCGTCAAGGCGCGGCCAGAGAGATCGCTGCAGCCGACCGGTCCGCTCAGGCCCGGGGCAGGGTCACGCCGCGCTGGCCCTGGTACTTGCCGCCGCGGTCGCGATAGGAGACCTCGCAGACTTCGTCGGACTCGAAGAACAGGACCTGGGCACAGCCTTCGCCGGCATAGATCTTCGCCGGGAGCGGCGTGGTGTTCGAGAACTCGAGCGTGACGTAGCCTTCCCACTCCGGTTCGAACGGCGTCACGTTCACGATGATCCCGCAACGGGCATACGTCGACTTTCCGAGGCAGATCGTCAGCACGCTGCGCGGGATCCGGAAGTACTCGACGGTGCGCGCGAGCGCGAACGAGTTCGGCGGAATGATGCAGACGTCGCCCCTGAAGTCGACGAACGACTTGGCATCGAACGCCTTCGGGTCGACGATGGTGCTGTTGATGTTGGTGAAGATCTTGAACTCGTCGGCGCACCGGATGTCGTAGCCATAGCTCGACGTACCGAACGACACGACACGACGGCCGTCGACCTCGCGCACCTGATCGGCCTCGAACGGCTCGATCATCGCGTGCTCGCTCGCCATCCGGCGGATCCAGCGGTCCGACTTGATGCTCACGCCCGGCCGCTCAGGTGTTCTGGACGACAATCGTCGGGAACTTCAGCGACATGTCGCGGGCCTTGTCGGCCACGGTCACGGCCACGCGCCGGGCGATCCGCCGGTAGATCTCGGCGATCTCGCTGTCCGGCTCGGCCACCACTGTCGGTCGCCCCGAATCGGTCTGCTCGCGGATCCGGATGTCGAGCGGCAGCCCGCCGAGGTACTCGACGCCATATTCGGTCGCCATCTTCTGACCACCGCCGGCCCCGAAGATCGGCTCGGTGTGACCACAGTTACTGCAGGTATGAAGCGCCATGTTCTCGACGATACCGAGGATCGGGATGCCGACCTTCTCGAACATCTTCAGGCCCCTGCGGGCGTCGAGCAGCGCGATGTCCTGCGGCGTGGTCACGATGACCGCGCCGGTGACGGGAATGCGCTGCGACAGCGTCAAGTGGATGTCGCCGGTGCCCGGTGGCATGTCGACGATCAGGTAGTCGAGATCGCGCCAACGCGTATCGCGCAGCAGTTGCTCGAGTGCCTGCGTGACCATCGGCCCGCGCCAGACCATCGGCGTGTCGAGATCGATCAGGAAACCGATCGAACTGGCCTGGATGCCGTGGCCTTCCATCGGCTCCATCATCTTGCCGTCGGTCGTCGTCGGCCGGCCCGAAATACCCAGCATCGTCGGCTGCGACGGGCCGTAGATGTCGGCGTCGAGCATGCCCACGGTCGCGCCCTCGGCGGCCAATGCGAGCGCCAGGTTGGCCGCGGTCGTACTCTTGCCGACGCCGCCCTTGCCGGAGGCCACGGCGATCACGTTCTTGACGTTCGGCAGCAGCTTGACCCCGCGCTGGACGGCGTGGGCGGCGATCTTCTGATAGACGTTGACGGCGACCTGCCCGGCGCCGGGCAGCGCGCGCAGCGCTTTCTCGACGAGCGCCCTGATCGGAGCCACCTGGGATGCCGCCGGGTAGCCGAGTTCGACGTCGACGGCGATCGCGTCGTCGGTCACACGAATGTTCTTCGCCGAGCGCGTGGCCACGAGGTCGCGCCCGGTGTTGGGATCGATGACGGTCTTCAGCGCCGCGGTGACGGCGGCTTCGGTGATGGTCATGGTGCAGGTACGGGTCGGCTGGCCGAGCGCGGGCTGTGGTCGCTATGCAGGCTGGCGGCCAGGATCAGTCTAACGGAAAGCGTCCCCGGGCCACGATCCAGCGCCGCGCAGGGCCCGCACGCCGAAGCCGCCGCCGCGACGCTGCGAACGCCGCGCCTCGAACGCCGGGTTCGCGATCGGTCGAAGGCCGCCGGGGCGCGCCCCGCCAGCAGGCGCCGGCAGACGCCGTCATACACACAGCGAAAGGACTCGGGCTCCGCCCGCCGAGAAAGCCGCGACAGGCCGCTTGATACACTCGGCGACACCTCCCCGCGGACCCCTCGCGTTCCTTCCGCCAATGACGCCCGAGACTTTTCCGGACGACCGCCGCCGGCTGTTCGTGACCACGGCCCTGCCCTACGCGAACGGCTCGTTCCACATCGGCCACATCATGGAGTACATCCAGGCCGACGTCTGGGTGCGGTTCCTGCGGTGGCGCGGGCCCGCGGTCCACTACGTCGGCCCCGCCGACGCCCCCGGCGCGCCGATCCTGCTCAAGGCCGAGGCCGAAGGGATCACGCCACGGGAACTGGTCGACCGGATC
>JBEVJQ010000186.1:0-3902 GCA_040510055.1 Burkholderiaceae bacterium
GCATCGCGGCGATCGGACCCGATCCGATCGTCGAGCGCCTGGGCCCGGATCGCCAGGGCGCCGGCTCGGCGCCGGTCCCGGTGGTCGATCTCGACGGCGCCCTTGTCCTGCCCGGTTTCGTCGAAGCGCACACCCATCTCGACAAGACCCTCTGGGGCCTCGAATGGCGACCGCACGCTGCCGGTCCAGCCCTCGAGGACAAGATCGACGACGAGCGCAGGATGCGTCGCGAGATCGACCTCGATCCGGCGCGTCAGTCGGCCCGATTGGTGGCGCTCGCGGTCGCGCACGGCTCGACCCACATCCGCTCGCACGTCGATATCGACACCGAGCAGGGGCTGCGCGGAATCGAAGGCGTGATGGCGACGCGCGAAGCATCGGCCGCGCAGGTCGACATCGAACTGGTCGCGTTCCCGCAGTCAGGGCTGCTGCGACGGCCCGGAACCTTCGAACTGATGGAGGCAGCGCTGCGCGCCGGCGTCGAAGTCGTCGGTGGACTCGACCCGTGCGCGATCGACCGCGACCCCAAGGGCCATCTCGACGCGATCTTCGACCTCGCGCATCGCCACGGTCGTGCAATCGACATCCACCTCCACGAGCCGGGCGAGATGGGCGCGTTTTCCCTGGAGTTGATCTTCGAGCGGGTCCGCGCGCTCGGGATGCAGGGGCGGGTTGTCGTGAGCCACGCGTTCTGTCTCGGTTCGCTGGAGAGCGAAAGGGTCGAGGTCCTGATCGAACAACTGTCCGCGCTCCAGATCGCGATCATGACGACCGGACCCGCGGCGCGACCGACGCCACCGGTCAAGCGCCTGCTCGAGGCCGGCGTACGGGTCTGTGCCGGTTCCGATGGCGTCCGCGATGCCTGGAGCCCCTACGGCAATGCCGACATGCTCGAACGGGCGATGCTGATCGGGCTGCGGAACAACTTTCGGCGCGACGAGGACATCGCGCTTGCGCTCCACGCCTGTACGCAGGGCGGCGCCGACGCGCTGCAGTTGCCGGACTACGGGCTGCGCGTCGGCGGGTTCGCCGACCTCGTGGTGGTCGCCGGCGAATCGGTGGCGCAGGCAGTGGCCGCGCGGCCGCCGCGACAAGCAGTTGTCAAGCGTGGCCGGATCGTCGCCCGCAACGGAGCGGTCTGCGACGTACGACCGTGAGGGCCGATCGCAGAATTGAAACCCGTGGTCGGACTGTGCGAGCATCGCCATCACGATCCCCAGGGAGGCAGACATGGCGACACTGAACGTCAACGGCGCCGAACGGCGCTTCGAAGCCGAGCCGGAGACACCGTTGCTGTGGGTGCTTCGGGAACAACTCGGCCTGACCGGAACCAAGTACGGGTGCGGGATCGCGGCCTGTGGCGCCTGCACCGTCCACATCGACGGCGAGGCGGTCCGTTCGTGCATGCGACCGATCGCGACGCTGACGGGCAACGAGCGGATCGTCACGATCGAAGGCTTGTCGAAGGACGGTTCGCATCCGGTGCAGAAGGCCTGGGTTGCGCTCGACGTTCCGCAGTGCGGTTTCTGCCAGACCGGGATGGTCATGGCCGCGGTAGCGCTGCTGAAGGCCAAGCCGCAGCCGACCGATGCCGACATCGATGCCGCGATGACCAACATCTGCCGCTGCGGAACCTACAACCGCGTGCGCAGCGCGATCAAGGCCGTCGGTGACGGTGTCGACCCGGCCAGGCGGGCGGGATTCATCGAACCGATCGCCGCCCAGCAACCCCGTGACGGAGGTGCGGCATGAGCACGACCGAATCGCGGCGCGACAGCGCCGACCGGAATACGGCCGAGGGTGGCGCGCTGGGGACCGTCGATGGCGGTCGCCGCCGCTTCGTCGGTGCTGCCGCCGGTGCCGGATTGGTTCTGGGCCTGCAGGTCCCGTTCGCCTCGAAGGGCATGGCCCAGATGGGCGGTCCGGCTCCGGCCACAGGCGCGTCCGCCGCGGCCGCGCCGGGCCCTGCAGCCGCGGGTATGCCGCCCGAGGTCAATGCCTGGGTCGTGGTGAAGCCCGACGACACGATCGTGATCCGGATCGCGCGTTCCGAGATGGGCCAGGGGACGCTGACCGGACTGGCGCAACTGGTGGCTGAGGAACTCGACTGCGACTGGACCAAGGTCACCACCGAATATCCGACGCCGGGCCAGAATCTCGCGCGCCAGCGGGTCTGGCAGAACTTCTCGACCGGCGGCAGCCGGGGGATCCGCGAATCGAACGACTACGTCCGCAAGGGCGGTGCCGCCGCGCGGATGATGTTGATCCAGGCGGCCGCCGATCGCTGGCAGGTGCCGGCCGCGGAGTGCAGCGCGTCGAACAGCGTCATCACGCACAAGGGTTCGGGTCGGACGGTGCGCTACGGCGAGGTCGCCGACGCCGCGGCCAAGGTCGCGATGCCGACCGAGGTGTCGTTGAAGGATCCGAAGGACTGGAAGATCGCCGGGCGGCGGGTGCCTCGGCTCGATACCGCCGACAAAGTCACGGGCGCCAAGATTTACGGCATGGACCTGACGATGCCCGGGATGCTGAACGCCGCGATCAAGGACTGCCCGGTATTCGGCGGCAAGGTCAAGTCGTTCGACGCGAACTCGATCAAGGGTCGGCCGGGCGTCAAGGGCGCGATGCAGGTCGGGGATTCGGCCGTGGCCGTCGTCGCCGACACCTGGTGGCACGCGAAGACGGCGCTCGATGCGCTGCCGATCGAGTGGGATGAGGGCCCCAACGCGAAACTGCAGCAGGCCGACATCGACGCGATGCTGAAGGCGGGGCTGACGAGCGGCGAAGCCAAGGCCGCCAACGTCGCCGGTGACGTCAAGGCTGCACTCGAAAAGGCGGCGCGACGCTATGAAGCCGTCTATTCGTATCCGTACCAGAACCACGCGACGATGGAGACGATGAACGCCACCGCGCGTTACACCGACGATCGTTGCGAGGTCTGGACGCCGACGCAGAACGGCGAGGCCGCGCTGGTAGCGACGGCCGCTGCCGCGGGCTTGCCGGCCTCGAAGTGCGACGTCTACAAGATCGACCTCGGCGGCGGCTTCGGCCGAAGGGGCGCCGTCCACGACTGGGTCCGTCAGGTGGTCGCCATCGCCAAGGCGCATCCGGGCACGCCGGTCAAGTTGATCTGGTCGCGTGAAGAGGACATGCAGCACGGCCTCTACCACCCGATCACGCAATGCCGGCTCGAGGCCGGGCTCGATGCCGACGGCAACGTCTCGGCTCTGCACATGCGGATCTCGGGGCAGTCGATCGTCGCCAGCCTGCTGCCGCAGAACATCAAGGACGGGATGGACCCGGTCGCGTTCCAGGGACTGAACCCGAGCGGACCGGAAGCGTCGATCGGCTACACCTTCCCCAACGTTCGGATCGAGCATGCGATGCGCAATCCGCCGATCCCGCCGGGATTCTGGCGCGGCGTCAACCTGAACCACAACACCATCTATCTCGAGTGTTTTCTCGACGAACTGGCGCACGAGACTCGGCAGGATCCGCTCGCGTTCCGGCGCAAGCTGATGCAGAAGCATCCGAAGCATCTCGCGGTGCTCGAGGCGGCGGCGAAGCAGATCGGGTGGGACACGCCACCACCGAAGGGCGTCCATCGCGGCCTGTGCCAGACGATGGGTTTCGGCAGCTATGTCGCGGCCTGTGCCGAGGTCTCGATCACCGAGGCCGGCGAGCTGAAGGTGCTTCGGATCGTTGCCGCGACGGACCCGGGCTATGCGGTGAACCCGCAGCAGATCGAGGCGCAGGTAGAGGGCTCGTTCGTCTTCGGACTGTCGGCGGCCCTGTACGGGTCCTGCACGGTCAAGGACGGCCGGATCGAGCAGTCGAACTTCCACGACTATCCGCCGATGAGGCTTGCGCAGATGCCCAAGGTCGAGACCGTGATCGTGCCG
>JBEVJQ010000187.1:0-8946 GCA_040510055.1 Burkholderiaceae bacterium
GATAGGGTCCGATGTTGGGCGGGTCGACGAGCGCAGTCCCTGCCGCCGTACCGGATTGCTTTGCAGGAAGCGATGGATGCCCTTTCCCAGGTACTGAACGCGGTGCGCCTGACCGGCGCGGTCTTCTTCAACGGCGAATTCACGGCGCCGTGGGGCTTCGAGGCGAGCAGGGTCGAGACCCTGTGCTCCCTGCTGCCCGCCGGCACCGGGCGCCTGCTGATCTATCACCTGGTCATCGAGGGGCAGGCCGTATTGCGCACGGCCGGCGGCGCGCAGACGCGGCTCGGATCGGGGGATGTCGTGGTCCTGCCTCACGGGGACAGGCACACCTTCTCGAACGGCGCGCCGCTTCGCTACCTCGACGGCTCGACCACGCTGCTCGAGACCTTCGGCACGACCGATCTGAACCTGATCCGCCACGGCGGCGGTGGCGCTGCGACGCGCTTCATCTGCGGTTACTTCGGATGCGAGCGCCAGGCCGACCGGCTCTTTCTCGCCGGACTACCGGCACTGATCAAGCTGAACGTCCGCGACGACCCCGGCGGCGAGTGGCTGGAGAACTCGATCCGGCACCTGGTCCGCGAGGGCTGCACCGATCGGCCGGGAAACCGCGCGCTGCTGTCGAAGATGGCCGAAGCCCTGCTGATCGAGGTCCTGCGGCGCTACATGGAAGGCCTGCCCCCAGGCCACACCGGATGGCTCGCGGCCGCTCGCGATCCGGTCGTCGGTACCGCGCTGGCGCTGCTGCATCGCGATCCGAGCCACCCGTGGACCGTGGCCGAACTCGCGAGCAAGGTCGGTGCGTCCCGATCGGTGATCGGCCAGCGCTTCCCGCAACTGCTCGGCGCGACGCCGCTGGCCTACCTGGCGCGATGGCGGCTGCTGCTGGCCTCGCGCCTGCTCGAGACCACGCCGCGGACGATCGTCCAGGTGGCCAACGAGGTCGGCTACGAATCGGAGGCGGCGTTCAGTCGTGCGTTCAAGCGCGAGTTCGGCCTCTCCCCGGCGCGGTATCGCCGGTTGCACGAAGGCGGCGACGGCGAGGCGTGACCCGAGGGTCGGCTGATCCCGCGCGGCGAACGGCCGCAGTACCGGGCGAGCGAGCCGGGCTAGGCGACGCGACGGTCGGGATGAGCACCCACGCGACAGTCGGAACCCGTGTCGCGCGCGGCGGCGCGGCCGAGGCCGGCAAACACGTCGCCGATCAGCAGCAGCGCCGGCCCGTCGCCGAGCGCGCCGGCCGCTCTCGCGAGATCGGCGACCCGTGTCGGCAGCAGGCGCTCGCCGGGCAACGACGCGCTCTCGACGATGACCGCCGGCCGGTCGGCGGGGATTCCCGCGGCGACCAGGCCGTCGGCGATGCGCTGCGGCTCGCGGCTTGCCATGTAGACCACGACGGTATCGGCCGCGGCGGCCGGACGCGCCCAGTCGTGCGGGCGCTCGCCATGGCCGAAGCGCGGTGTCAGGAAGACCACGCTGCGGCTCGCGCCGCGTCGCGTCAGCGATCGCAGCAGGCTCGAGCTGGCCGCGAACGCCGAACTGACCCCGGGGACGACCTCGACTTCGATGCCGGCCGTGAGCAAGGCGTCGATCTCTTCCTGCGCGCGGCCGAACAGCATCGGATCGCCGCCCTTGAGCCGGACCACCTGCGAATGCGAGCGCGCCGCGTCGACCAGCCGCTTGTTGATGAAGCGCTGCTCGGTGGACAGGCGGCCACTGCGCTTTCCGACAGCGATCAGCCGCGCCGAGGGCGCGGCCAGCGCCAGGATCGCCGCCGGGACCAGCGCATCGTGAAGGATCACGTCGGCGGTGGCGACGAGCCGCGCGGCCCGCACCGTCAGCAGGTCGGGATCGCCGGGGCCGGCGCCAACCAGCCAGACCTTTGCCGGTGCGCGCATCAGACCACCGTACCGGCGGCCACGGTCCGGTTGGTCGCCTCGTCGATGACGATGAAGGCTCCGGTCACGGCCTGGTCGCGATAGGGTTCGAACGGCAGCGGTTGCTGGGCCTGGAGCCGGATCCGGCCGATGTCGTTCATCTGCAGCGTCGAGCCGGCGCCGGGGCGGGCGTCGCAGGCCACGGTCTCCAGCGTCTCGACGTCGATCCGCGACAGCGGTGCGCCGAGCCGCGCGCGCACGGTGCGGGTCGCATGCTTGATCCGGTACGGCCGGACTGGATCGAGCGCTTCGGCGTCGAACCAGCACAGTTCGGCCTCGACCTCGCGCGCCGGCTGCGGCGCATCGTCCGGGTTGGCCAGCAGGTCGCCACGCGAGATATCGATCTCGCGATCGAGCGCGATCGTGATCGCATCGCCGGCCTGGGCACGATCCTGGACCCGGTCGGCGACGAACAGCGACGTGACGCGGGCGCGCTGGTTCGACGGCAGCGCCACCAGTTCCTGCCCGATGGCGATCTCGCCGCTGGCGATCGTGCCCTGGTAGCCGCGGAATTCGCGGTCGGCGAATGGCGATCCCGGCTGTCCCTGGCCCTGGGCGACGCGAACGACGCGCTGGACCGCCAGCCGCATCGTCCCGTCGATGCCGGCGCTGCGCGTGGGCGCGCCCTCGAGCCACTCGAGCAACGTCGGGCCGCCGTACCACCCGAGCGAATCGCCACGATCGACGACCATGTCACCGTGCAACGCACTGATCGGAATCGCCCGGACCTCGCTGAATCCCAGCTGCGCCGCCAGCCGGCGAAACGCCGTGGCCAGCTCCTCGAAGCGCTCCTGCGACCAGTCGACCAGATCCATCTTGTTGATCGCGAGCGCCACCCGCGGGATCCCGACCCAGCTCGACAGGTAGGCGTGGCGACGGGTCTGGTCCTGGAGCCCGTGGCGGGCGTCGACGAGGACCACGGCGACATCGGCCGTGCTCGCTGCCGTCACCATGTTGCGCGTGTACTGGGCATGCCCCGGCGAATCGGCGATGATGAACTTGCGTGCCGGGGTCGAGAAGTAGCGGTAGGCGACGTCGATCGTGATTCCCTGCTCGCGCTCGGCGACCAGGCCATCGGTCAGCAACGACAGGTCGACGTTGGTCCGACCGCGGCGCCGCGACGCGGCCTCGATCGCCGTCACCTGGTCGGCCATCAGGCTGCGGCTGTCGTTGAGCAACCGGCCGATCAGCGTGCTCTTGCCGTCGTCGACGCTGCCGGCCGTGGCCATCCGCAACAGGCCGGTCGGTTCGGCGTCGTCAGTCGTCACCGTCTCAGCCATCAGAAATAGCCCTCGCGCTTGCGCAACTCCATGGCTGCCTCGCCCGACTGATCGTCGAGCCGCGTGGCGCCGCGCTCGGAGACGCGCGTGGCTCCGGTTTCGGCGATGATCGCCGCGAGGGTCGACGCGTCGGAGGCCACCGGCGCCGTGCAGGTGATGTCACCGACGGTGCGAAAGCGCACGGACAGTTCCTCGACCGGCTCGTCGGGCGCCGGCGGCGTCAGATCGGTCACGGGGACCAACGCACCGCCCCGTCGCACCACGGGGCGCTGGTGAGCGAAATAGATCGACGGCAACTCGATCGACTCGCGCCGGATGTATTGCCAGACATCGAGTTCGGTCCAGTTCGAGATCGGGAACACGCGGATGTTCTCGCCGCGATGAATCTGGCCGTTGTACAGCGCCCAGAGTTCGGGCCGCTGGTTCTTCGGGTCCCATTGGCCGAAGTCGTCGCGGAACGAGAACACGCGTTCCTTGGCCCGGGCCTTCTCTTCGTCACGGCGCGCGCCGCCGATGCAGGCGTCGAGTTCCAGTTCACGGATGGCATCGACCAGCGTCACCGACTGGTGCCGATTCCGCGGTTCGTCCGGACGGCGCAGGCGGACGCGGCCGCTGCGGATCGAGTCCTCGACCGAGCGCACCACCAGGTCGAGGCCGTGTCGGGCGACGACACGATCGCGATACTGCAGGACCTCGGGGAAGTTGTGTCCGGTATCGACGTGCAGCAGGCGCAGCGGCAGGCGCTGCGGGTAGAACGCCTTCAGTGCCAGGTGCAGGACGACGGCCGAGTCCTTGCCGCCCGAGAACAGCAGCGCCACGTTCGCGCACTCGGCGGCGACTTCGCGCAGGATGTGAATCGCCTCGGCCTCGAGGGCATCGAGGTGGCGCGCTGCGACCAGCCGCGGTGCCCGATCCTCGGCGTTGGCCTGCGGTGGTGTCGGTGCCGGTCCGACGACGGCCGGATCGAAACTCATGTCCATGCGTTCAAAATTCCTGGGCGACGATCGGAATCGGGGCGCGACTGCGCACCAGGCGGCCGTCCGGCGTCATGTGCAGCCCGCATTCGCGGGTCTCGGCCTGCTCCCACCACCAGCGGCCGGCGCGCGCGTCCTCGCCCGGCTCGACCGCGCGGGTGCACGGTGCGCATCCGATGCTGGGGAAGCCGCGGCGGTGCAGCGGATTGGTCGGGACGTCGTTCTCCTCGACGTAGGCCCAGACGTCGTCGTCGAGCCAGTCGACCAGCGGATTGAGCTTCATCAGCCCGTGCTGATCGTCGCGCGCCAGCACGTCCAGCTGCGCCCGGGTCACCGATTGCTCGCGGCGCAGGCCGGTGATCCAGAGGCCGCGTCCGCGCAGCGCCCGGGCCAGCGGCTCGGTCTTGCGGATCTCGCAGCAGCGCTTGCGCAACTCGATCGACCGGTAGAACGAGTTGAAGCCCTCGCTCCCGATGAAGTCCTCGAGCGCCGCAGCCTGCGGGGCGAACACCTTCAGCGGACGGCGATAGCGCTCGGTCGCCTGGTCCATCAGCTCGTAGGTCTCCTGGTGCAGTCGCCCGGTATCGAGCGTCGCCACGGTCACGTCGAGCGCGGCCCGGTCGATCAGGTCCAGCACGACCATGTCTTCAACACCGAAACTGCTGGTGAACACCGCCGGCCGATGGCGGCCGACGGCCTCGGTCAAGCGCTCGATTGCCTCATCGGTGATCGAGTCCAGACGCAGCGAAGGGTTCATCGTCGGCTCCATCCCGTCAGGTATGCGCCTGCTCGCGCCGCACCAGCGCCCGCCTGCGGTCGAACAGCGGACCGCGATCGAACGCGGCCTGGTACGCTTCGCTGAAGTCGCCGAACGCCGCCAACGCCGCGTCGGCATCCTGGTCGTCGCGCAGGTCGAAGGTGTCGAAGCCGCAGCGCGCGAGATAGAACAACTGGTCGCGGAGCACGTCGCCGGTCGCGCGCAACTCGCCGCGCCAGCCGTGCTGCTCGCGCAACTCGCGGGCCAGCGAATAGCCCCGGCCATCGGTGAACACCGGGAACCGGATCGCGACCAGCGCCAGCCGCGGCAGGTCGCCGGCGAACTGCGCCGGCTCGTCGGCCGGGCCGAGTTCGATCCCGAACCGCAGTCCCGGCGCCGACGTCCCCGCGGCTGCCGTCGATTCGCGCGCCAGCAACGCGAGCCAGTCGGCGCGTTGCGCGAGCCAGTCGCCGGCTGCGATCAGCCGATGGCGGCCGTCGCCCGCCGGCCGGTCGCTGGCATCGGGCCGACCCTCGTCGCCCTGCTGGCCGTCGCGGACCCAAGGGTCGCTGCGACGCCCGAGCCGGTCAATGAGCGTGGGCATAGACCGCTTCCTTGAACGGCGCGATGCCGAGGCGGTGAACGACGTCGACGAACCGCTCATCGGCGTCGGCGCGCAGCTCGACATAGGTATCGAGCAACTTGGCGACGACGCCGGGAATCTCGGCCCGCGCGAACGACGGCCCGATGATCTTGCCGATGGCCGCGTCGTTGCCCTGCGAACCACCGATCGTGACCTGGTACCACTCCTCGCCGGCCTTGTCGACGCCGAGAATGCCGATGTGACCGACGTGATGGTGGCCGCAGGCGTTGATGCAACCGGAGATGTTCAGGTCCAGTTCGCCGATGTCGTGCTGGTAGTCGAGGTCGTCGAAGCGCTCGGCGATCGCTCGCGCGACGGGAATCGAGACCGCGTTGGCGAGCGCACAGAAGTCGCCGCCGGGGCAGGCGATGATGTTGGTAACCAGGCCGAGGTTGGGCGTGGCAAGGCCGAGCGGCTGCAGTTCGAGCCACAGCCGGTGGAGCGCCTCGAGTTCGACGTCGGCGAACACCAGATTCTGCTCGTGCGTGACGCGCAGCTCGCCGAAGCTGTACTGCTCGGCGAGATCGGCGATCGCATCGAGCTGTTCCGCGGTGACGTCACCAGGCGGCACACCGGTCTTCTTCAGGGTCAGCGTCACCGCGGCATAGCCCGGCCGCCGATGCGGAAACACGCACCGGCCGAGCCAGCGCGCGAACCGCGGGTCGGCCGCGCGCGCCGCTTCGAGCGCCTCGGAGCGTTGCGGCAGATCGCGGTACGCGGGCCGCGTGAACTGCGCAGCGATCCGCTCGATCTCCTCGACGGGTACCGTCCCGGGACCGTCGACGAGGTCGGCCCAGACACGCTCGACTTCGGCGCCGAATGCCGCCGGCGTCATGTCCTTGACGAGGATCTTGATCCGGGCCTTGTACTTGTTGTCGCGCCGGCCGTGACGGTTGTAGACCCGCAGGATGGCGTCGAGATAGGTCAGCAGGTGCTGCCAGGGGACGAACGGCCGGATCACGTGACCGATCGCCGGCGTCCGTCCGAGCCCGCCGCCGACGAGGATCCGGAAACCGATCTCGCCGACCTCGTTCTCGAGCGCCTGGATTCCGATGTCGTGGACCTGGGTCGCAGCCCGGTCCTCGACCGCGCCGCTGATGGCGATCTTGAACTTGCGCGGCAGGAAGGCGAATTCCGGATGGAACGCCGACCACTGCCGGATCAGTTCGGCCCAAACCAGCGGATCGACCAGTTCGTCGGCCGCGACGCCGGCGAATTGATCGGTCGTGGTATTGCGCACGCAGTTGCCGCTGGTCTGGATGGCGTGCATCTGCACCGTTGCCAGCTCGGCCAGGATATCGGGAACCTGTTCGAGCTTCGGCCAGTTGAACTGGATGTTCTGGCGGGTGCTGAAATGCCCGTAACCGCGGTCGTAGTGGCGGGCGATCCGAGCGAGCATCCGTACCTGCCGGCTCGCGAGCATCCCGTAGGGAATGGCCACGCGCAGCATCGGCGCGTGCTTCTGGATGTAGAGACCGTTCTGCAGGCGCAACGGCAGGAACTCGTCGCCGCGCAACTCGCCGGCGAGGAATCGCCGCGTCTGGTCGCGGAACTGGGCGACTCGTTCGTCGACGAGGCGCTGGTCGATGGGGTCGTAGCGATACATGGCTGAAAACGGAGCGGGCCGGCGCGACGATGGTCGACCGGCCGGCGAATGGCGAGTCGAGACCGACTCAGGCCGGCAATGGTGCGATGCAATGCCACGATTGGGAACGAAGCAGAAGTGAATTGCTTATTCGAGCGGCGGTGCGATCGAAATCACCGATCCTGCCGATCGGCCGCGATCCGCCTCAGACGCGGCTTTGCGGGCCGCGCGCTGCGGCCGCAGGCGGCTACTCCGCCGTGATCCTCGCCCCAGTTACCACGCGGGCACTGCGGGTAAGGTCCGCTGCCAGCCGGGTGGCGAGATCGTCGGGACTTCCTGGCGCGAGCTCGTATCCCTGGTCGTTGAAGCGCTGCCGTACCGCCGGGTCGGCCAGGACCTTTGCGAGCGCTGCGTTCAACGCCCGAACTACCGGCGCGGGCGTTGCCACCGGGGCGAACAGCCCATACCAGAGGTCGACCGCATAGCCGGGGACGCCCGATTCGGCGACCGTCGGCAGGTCCGGCAGCAACTGGCTGCGATCGGCCGTGGTCACCGCCAGCGCCCTGATCCTACCCGAAGCGAGGTAGGGACGGACCGAAGCGTAGGTGATGATGCCGACCTGCGTCTGGCCGGCGACGAGATCGGTGAGCGCCGGTCCGCCGCCCTTGTACTGGACATGGGTGATCTTCACACCCGTCATGCTGTTGAACAACTCCGAGGCCAGGTGGTGCGGCGTGCCGCTGCCCGGCGCGCTCCAGTTCAGGGCATCGGGTCTGGCGCGGGCCATCGCCAGCAGATCGCGAACCGTCTCGACCTTGAGGCCGGGGTGGGTCACGAGGACGAGCGGGGCCGTGGCGACCACGCCGATCGGCGCAAAGGACTTGACCGGGTCGAACGGCAGGCTGCGGTAGAGCGCCGCGTTGATCGAAAGCGAGTTCGAGCCGAACAGCATCGTATAGCCGTCCGCGGGCGCGTTGGCCACGAGGGCCGAGCCGATGTTGCCGCCAGCACCGCCGCGATTGTCGACGACGACCGGCTGGCCCAGCGCCTCGCCGAGGCGCGGCGCGAGCTCGCGCGCAAGGATGTCCGTTCCGCCGCCGACCGCGAACGGAACCACCAGCTTGACCGGGCGGTCAGGGAAGGACTGGGCCCGTACCGGCGTGGTGCCGGCCATCGCGACGATGGCGACGGCGACCGCGGCGACGGTGACCGCGGCCGAGGCGAACCACCTGGTCGACGAAAGTGGAGGCATCTCGGTGGTCTCCGCTGGCGACATCGCGCCGTTGCGCGGCGTGCCGGCGCACGACGAAAACGGTCAGGACTGGAGCGGCGCCCGACCACGGTCGCAATCTATCCGCCGGCTGTCGGGAAGGCAATGGGATCCATTCCAAGCGGGGGACGATCCACGTCACCGCCAACGGTGTACCTTTGCCTGTCGATTCGACGACCACGGGGAGGCGGCGATGGGCGGCAAGTGGCTGGAAGAGTTCGAAGTCGGGCAGGTCTACGAGCACGAGGTCCGGCGCACGGTCACCGAAGCCGACAACATCTGGTTCAGCACCGCCACCTGCAACCCGGCGGCGGTCCACCTGGACTACGAATACTGCAAGACCACCGAGTTCGGCCAGCCGCTGGTCAACAGCCTGTTCACGCTCGGCCTGGTCATCGGCCTGTCGGTCCAGGAACTGACCCTCGGCACCACGGTGGCCAATCTCGGGATGACCGATACCCGGTTTCCAAAACCGGTGTTCTACGGCGATACCCTGCGCG
>JBEVJQ010000188.1:0-11047 GCA_040510055.1 Burkholderiaceae bacterium
ACACGGTATGGCCCGAGGCCGTGTAGCAATCGTCGTGTTCGAGGAACATCGTGGCCGGCAGCACGATGTCGGCGAACCGGGCAGTTTCGGTCAGGAACTGCTCGTGGACGCAGCAGAACAGGTCGTCGCGCGCGAGTCCATCGCGGACCTTGCGCTGCTCCGGGCAGACCAGCGCCGGATTCGTGTTCTGGATCAGCAGCGCGGTCACCGGCGGGCCGCCGGCGAGCGCATCGGCTTCACCGGTCAGGATCGGGCCGAGTCGCGATTGGTCGAGCGCGCGCACGGTCGGATCGACGCGATCGAGGCCCTCGATCAGCGTCCGGTCGATCGGGTAGAGCGCGGTCTGGCCGTAGAGCGCGCCGCCGCCGGGAACCTGCCAGGCGCCGGTCACGGCCGGCAGGCAACTGACCGCGTGCAGGTTCGCGGCGCCGTTGCGGCTGCGCGAGAAGCCGTGGTGGCAGCGGATGAAGCTGTTCCGGGTCGCGCCGTAGCGGCGTGCGAAATCGATGATGGTCTGCTGCGGCAGCCCGGTGATCGCCGCCGCCCAGGCCGGCGTGCGCGAAGCCAGGTGTGCTTCGAGCCCATCGGGGTCGTCGGTCAAGCGGCGCAGGTAGTCGCGGTCGGCCAAGCCCTCGGCGAACAGCACGTGCATCATCGCGCAGGCGAGCGCGCCGTCGGTCCCGGGCCGCGGTGCGACGTGCAGGTCAGCGCGCTCGGCCGTCCCCGTGCGGTAGGGATCGACGACCACGATGTAGGCGCCGCGCTTCTTCGCCCGCATCGCGTGCGTCATCACGTTGACCTGGGTGTTGACCGGGTTGCCACCCCAGATCACGAACAGGTCGGCATGATCGGCGGCCTCGAGCAGGTCGGCCCCGCGTTTCGCGCCGGTTCCGGCGATCCAGCCGGCGTCGGACAGCGCCACGCAGATGGTCGAGTGCCAGCGCGAATACTTCATCACGTGGCGCAACCGGTTGATGCCGTCGCGCTGGACCAGCCCCATCGTCCCGGCATAGAAATAGGGCCAGACGGTCGCGGCGCCATGGCGCGCGGCCAGCCTGATGAAGTTCTCGGCCACGGTGTCGAGCGCTTCGTCCCAGCCGATCGGGCGGAAGCGGCCGCTGCCCTTCGGGCCGTCGCGGCGCAGCGGATGGAGCAGCCGATCGGGATGGTGGATCCGCTCGGCATAGCGGGCGACCTTCTCGCAGATGACACCGGCGGTGTAGTCGTTGCGCTTCGAGCCACGGACGCGGCCGATCGTGCGCTCGTCGAGCCGTTCGACTTCGAGCGCGCAGGTGCTGGTGCAGTCGTGCGGGCAGACCGACGGGACCAGTGCGATGTCGTTGCCGCGATGGCTCAAGCCGTCGTCCCTTGTTCGTTGGAGGCGGAGCGATGCATCAGGCCGACCCTGACGCCCGCTGACGCCCGAGCACCCGACCCGGGCGCGCACCGGTCGGTGCCTGGTCACGCCAGACCGCCTCGCCGTTGACGAACACCTCGACGATTCCGGCCGACGGCAGCGCCGACTGGCGGTAATCGGCCCGGTCGGCGACCGTGGCGGCGTCGAACAGCGTCAGATCGGCGAATGCGCCCTCGCGGATCTCGCCGCGATCGACGAGGCCGAAGTTGCGTGCCGTCAGGCCCGTCATCTTGCGGACCGCCGCCTCGAGCGGGAACAGCTTCAGGTCGCGACTGTAGCGGCCGAGGACGCGCGGGAACGTTCCCCAGAGCCGCGGATGCGGAATCGCATCGTGCGGGATCCCGTCCGAGCCGATCATCGTCTCGTCGAACGCCAGGATCCGCTGGACGTCGTCCTCGAGCAGTCCGAAGTAGATCGCGCCGGCCGGCAGCAGCCGGTCGATGGCCTGCGCCCGTGGCAGGCCCATCTCGGCGGCAACCTCGGCCAGGTCGCGGCCGTTGTACTCCGGAAGCGGCTTCGACCAGGTGATCTGCACCCGCGGGACGGCGGCGGCGCGATGTTCGCTCAGCACCGTCGACGAGGCGGCATACGGATAGCAGTCGAGGCAGACCGGCTGCTCCTGCATCCGGCTGGCGATGTAGGACAGCGTCTCGGTCGAGCGGCCGTGGTTCGGCGGGCCGGCGACCTTGTGATGCGAGATCAGGGCCGGGACGCCCAGCTCGCGGCCGATCCGCAGCGTTTCGTCGATCGCCTCGATGATCCGCTCTCCTTCGTCGCGCATGTGGGCGCAGTAGATGCCGCCATGACGGCGCATCGGATCGAAGACGGCGATCACTTCCTCGGTGGTCGCGGCGATCGCCGGCTCGTAGAACAGGCCCGACGAGCAGCCGACGGCGCCTGCAGCCAGAGCTTCGTCGACCATCGACCGCATCCGGCCGGTCTCGTCATCGTCGGCGGGCCGGTCGACATCGTCCATGACGACGAGCCGCAAGGTCGTGTGCCCGACCATCGGCGCCGTGTTGGTCGCAGCCGGTGATTCGCGCAGCGCCGCGAGGTAGGCGGCAAATGTCGGGAAGCGGAACCACCCGCCCCCGACGTCGAGCAGGTCGAGCGGCGCCGGTGTCGGCGTCGGCAGGCCGCTGCCGGTCGGTGCCAGTGATACGCCGCAGTTGCCGGTGATCACCGTCGTCACGCCCTGGCTGACCTTGGGTGTCATTTCCGGTGCCGACAGCAGCGCCCGGTCATCGTGCGTGTGCGAGTCGATGAAGCCGGGTGCGACGATCAGTCCGCCGGCGTCGACCGTGCGCCGGGCCCCGGCAGCATCGGGCGCATCTGCGGCATCGCCGACGAACACGATCCGGCCGTCGCGCACGCCGATGTCGGCATCGAAGCGTGGTGCGCCCGTGCCGTCGATGACGGTCCCGCCGCGTATCAGTAGATCGAACACTGCCATCTGTCGGTTCCCCCGCTCGACCCGTGGGTCGACCTCTCGTTGACCTGTCTCGATCGACCTGCTTCGATCGACCTGCTTCGATCGACTCGTCTCGATCGATCCTGCTCAGTCCACCTTCGCGCCCGAGCGCTGGATGACCTCGGCCCACTTCGGTTGCTCCCGCTTGACGAGCGCGCGGAACTGCTCCGAGGTGCTGCCGTCGATCCCGACCTGGAGCTTCCCCAGGGTCTCCATCACGGCCGGCGCGGCCAGTGCCTTCTTCATCTCCGTCTCGAGCCGCTTGACGACATCGGGCGGCAGCCCGGCCGGGCCGATGATCCCGCCCCAAGCCACGGTCTCGTAACCGGGGACGACCTCGGCGATCGCCGGCAGGTCGGGGAACGCCGGCAGCCGCTTCGACGCCGAGACGGCCAGCGCCCGCACCCTCCCGGACGTCACGTGCGGCGCGATCGACGACGAGTTGTCGAAAATCACCTGCGCCTCGCCGGCGATCAGGTCGGCGATCGCCTGGGGGCTGCCGCGGTACGGGACGTGCAGCATATAGGTCCCGGTCAGCGCCTTGAACAGTTCGCCACCGAGGTGGCCCGTCGTCCCGTTGCCGCCCGACGCCATGACCAGCTTGCCCGGGTTGCGCTTCAAATGGGTGATCAGTTCCGGCAGCGTCTTGACCGGCAGGTCCTTGTTGACCACCAGCAGGTTGTAGACATTGACGGCATTGGTGACCAGTGTCAGGTCGCGCTCGACGTCGTACGGAACCTTCGTGTACAGCGCCTGATTGATCGCGAGCGAGACGATGTTGCCGTAACCCAGGGTGTAGCCGTCCGGCGCGGCGCGGGCGATCTCGGTGGTCCCGATCTGGTACGAGGCGCCGGGCTTGTTCTCGACGACGATCGGCACGCCCATCTGCGTCGACATCTGGTTCATCAGCAGCCGCATGATCACGTCGGGCGAGCCACCCGCGGCCGACGGGACGATGAAGCGGATCGGCTTGTCGGGCCAGGCGGCCGCGGCGGTCCCCGCCGCCAGGCTCACGGTCGCCGCAGCCACGGTGACGACGGCGAAGGCCAGCGCCCGGGCGGCGCGCCCCAGGTTTCCGGACAGGCGCGTGAGCGCCCTCGCCCTCGCCATCGCCATCGCCATCGCCAGCGACGACGACGACGACGACGACGACGACGACGACAACAACAGGGTGCTCGTTACGCGGGGCTTCGAGCGCAACGCCATGGCCCGGGACGACGCGACTACCTGCCCTCGCGCCGGGGACGCGATCGGACACGCGAAGGATCGAACCATGCGGCGTGACTCCGGTTGTGGAACGTCTCTGGAACTACAGTACTACAGTGAGAAATCCAGCCATGAATGGACGCTTGGGCTTCGTAGGCAAACGGTTTTCCGATCCGACGATTGGCTTGGGACGTCACTCGCAGCAGCCTGGGCGTTCGTGGCACCGACGGATTCGACCCGATCGAATCTTCCTCCAACGTGTCAATCGGTGGCCCGCTTGCGGGCCGTCCGCGTTGAACGATCAGTCACTCGACCTTGATGTTGGCCCGGGCGATCACGTCCTTCCAGGCCTTCGACTCGTCGCGAAAGAGCTTGTCGAAATCGGCCGCCGATGTCCAGCGCGGTTCGGCACCGAGCTTCTCGAACCGTTCGCGCGTCTCTGGCGCGTCGACCACGGTCTTCAGCGCCTGGTTGAGCTGCGCGACCAGCGCCGCCGGCATCCGCGCGGGCCCGAACACGCCGAACCAGTTGACGAACTCCATCCCGCCGATACCGATCTCGGCAAATGTCGGGACGTCGGGCAAGGTCGACGAGCGCTTGCGGCCGCTGACCGCGAGCGGTCGGACCTTGCCGTCGCGGATGTGCGCCTGCGCCGAGACGATCGAATCCATCAGGAACGCGACCTGGCCACTGACCAGATCAGTCATCACGAGCCCGGTGCCGCGGTACGGGATGTGGACGACGAACAGGTTGCCGGCGCGCCACTTGAACATCTCGCCGGCGAGGTGCGGATAGGTGCCGATCCCGCTCGACCCGAAGTTGTATTGTCCCGGCCGGCGCTTGACAAGATCAACCAGTTCACGCGCCGACTTCGCCGGCGAGTCGCGGCCGACGACGAGCACGCTCTGGCCCTCGGCAACGCAGGCGATCGGCGCGAAGTCGCTGAACGCGTCGTACGGAATCTTGGGGTTGAGCACCGGGCCGATGGAATGTGTGGAGCTCGTTGCCATCAGGAGGGTGTAGCCATCGGGGGCGGCGTTGGCGACCGTGTCGGCGCCGATCGTTCCACCCGCTCCCGGCCTGTTCTCGACCACCACCGGCTGGCCGAGTTCGGTACCGAGTCGCTGACCGACGGCGCGGCCCAGCAGGTCGGTTGCACCTCCGGCGGGAAACGGGATCACGAGCCGGATCGGGCGCGAGGGGTAAGCCGTGGCCTGGGCCCAGGCTGCGCCCGACGCCGCCACGCCCGCCGATGCCGAGCCGGCGGCAGCGAGGGCCGGTCCCACCGCGCGGGCGAACGCGCCGACGCTGGCGCCGGCCGCGGCCGCAATGAACCGGCGACGGCGATTGGCAGGACGCGAATGGACAACATCAGGACGACGGGCGGACAACATCGACTCGTACCTCTCGAAGAGCGGGGCCGGAGTCGATGTTAGCGTGGCAGCGATCCGGCTTCGGCCGGGCAGGCCCGACGCCACCGCCTCGATGTCGAGGGACCGCGCGATCAACGCGGGAGCCTGGGCTGGATTCCGGATCGGCGCGGCGCGAACGGCGACGACCTGACGACGCCCGGCGGGGTTAGCATCGCCGCCATGAGCCGCTTTGCCGCCAACCCGCTGGGGCTGATGCTCGACCCGGCCTCGGTCGCCATCATCGGCGCCTCCGACGATCCCCTGCGCATCGGCGGTCGGCCGGTTGCCGCGATGCTCGCGCAGGGATATCGCGGCCGGATCCTGCCGGTCAATCCGAAGCGCGACACGATCCAGGGACTGCCGGCATTCGCCAGCATCGAGGCGTTGCCCGAGGTGCCCGAGGTCGCGATCGTGGCCGTGGCCGCGGCATCGGTTGCCGACGCGATCGATCGGCTCGGCGCCCGCGGCACACGAGCGGCGATCGTGTTCTCGGCCGGGTTCGCCGAGACCGGCTCAGAAGGGCTGGCACTCGAATCCGAAGTGCTGGCGACCGCTCGTCGTCATCGGATGCGGATCGTCGGCCCGAACACCCTGGGCCTGCTGGTCCCGGGCAATGGCTTCTACGGGTCGTTCACCTCGACCGTCGAGAGCGGCTTTCCCGATCCGGGCCACGTCGGCATCGCCACCCAGTCAGGTGCCTACGGCGGCCACATCCTCTGGCTTGCCCGCGATCGCGGGATCGGCGTGTCGGCCTGCGTGATGACGGGCAACGAGGCCGACGTCACATTGGGCGACGTGATCGGGTTGCTGGTCGACGATCCGCAGACCGAGGTGATCGTCGTCTATTCGGAGGGAATACGCGACGGCGAGCGGTTCGTCGCGGCCCTCGAGGCGGCGCGCCGCGCCCGCAAGCCAGTGGCGATGATGAAGGTCGGCGCGAGCCGGCTCGGCGGCGAAGCCGCACGCTCGCATACCGCCTCGATCGCCGGCGACGACCGGGTGGCCGAGGCCGTCCTTGCCGACCTGGGCGTCTGCCGCGCCCGCTCGACCGAACATCTGCTCGACGTCGCCCGGCTTGCCGCGCGCCGCGTCTATCCGGCCGGCAACACCCTGGGCGTGATCACCGTCAGCGGTGGTGCCGGCGTGATCGTCGCCGACGCCGCCGAAGCCGAAGGCCTGCCGATGCCGCCGATGCCGCAGTCGGCACAGGACGAACTGAAGGCACTCATTCCGTTCTGTGCTCCGCGCAATCCGGTCGACTGCACCGCCCAGGTCCTCAACGACCCGGCGGTCATCGGGCGCTTTCTCGAAGCCACAATCGGCGCCGGCGGCTACCGCTCGGTCCTCGGTTTCTTCACCTACACCGGCGGCTCGGATTCGCTCGGAGCGCAGATCCGCCGCGAGATGAAGGCCGCCCTGCGTCGCCACCGCGATCGGTTGCTGGTCGCGTCGGTGCTCGCCACGCCGGCGCAGGTGCGGGCATTCGAGGACGACGGAATCAGCGTGTTCGAGGATCCGGGGCGCGCCGTGGCGGCAATCGCCGCGATGGGGCGGTTCGGCGATGCTTTCGCCCGGGCCGGCCGGAAGGCCCCTACGATCCCGCGCGACCTGCCACCACTGCCCGCGCAGGCGGCCAACGAAGCCCAGGCGCTGGACCTGCTGGCCGCGGCTGGCATCGCCACTGTTGCGCAGCGCGTCTGCGCGACAGCCGACGAGGCGGTCGCCGCGGCGCGCAGGTTCGGTTACCCGGTGGTGCTGAAGATCGCCTCACCCGATATCCTGCACAAGTCCGACATCGGCGGCGTGCTGCTCGGCATCGGCGACGACGCCGCCGTGCGCGATGGCCACGAACGCCTGGTCGCCCGCGCCCGGGACGCAGCGCCCGCGGCCCGGATCGACGGTGTCCTGGTCGCGCGGCAACTGGCCGGGGGCATCGAGTGCCTCGTCGGCATCCAGCGCGACCCGGCGTTCGGACCGGTCGCGGTCTTCGGCCTTGGCGGCGTCTTCGTCGAGCTGATCGACGACGTCGCCATTCGTCGCTGCCCGTTCGACGAGGACGAGGCGCTGCAGTCGATCCGTTCGATCCGCGGTGCCGCGATCCTCGACGGGGCTCGCGGCCGGCCGGCCGCCGACGTCGGGGCCCTGGCGACACTGCTGTCACGTCTGTCCCTGTTCGCCGCGTCGGCCGGACCACGACTGCGTTCGATCGACCTCAATCCCGTGATCGCGATGCCCGCCGGCGAAGGTGCGTTCGCCGTCGATGCGGTGATCGACGTCGGCAGTCAGCAGTGACGCAGCAAGGGATCGTTTGCGCAGGCAGCTAGCCCGGCCCGTTCCCGCAAAGCACGGTCGCGCTCGAGCATCAGCCCGCCCGCGAGGCGGTCGTCCCACGTTTCCGCGGGAACGTCGATATGCCAGGCACCGTCACCACACTCCCAAGTCGAAAACGTTTGCCAAGACGTCGGCGGACCGGGCTGCAGCAGCCCCCTGCTGACCCTTCCTGCTGACCCTTCCTGCTGACCTTTCCTGTTGCGGCCGCAGCGGCGCAGCGCCTGCGGCGTCTATTTGTCGTACTCGAGGTCACCGACGCCGATGTAATGCGCGTAGTTGCGATCCGTCCTGCACTTGTCGTCAACGGTGTGCGGGTGCTCCTCCGACCATTTCAGCGGCCCTCGGAGTCGCTGCGGCTACTGGAGCCGCTGCTGTCGTTCCAGTACTGCACGCAGGCGTAGCTAACTGCATTGCCTTCGGCCGCATGTCGAAACTTCATCTCAATCCACTCTGCCTCTTCGCCCCGCGCCAGCCGCTCCTCACGAAGATGTCGGGGGTGCCGGCGAGATCGACTGCAACTAGACGACGCCCCCGTCGCGCAGCGCCGCGATCTCCGCATCGCTCTTGCCGAGCACGTCCTTCAGCACCACGTCGGTATGCTCGCCCAGCAGTGGCGGTGCCTTGGCGTACTGAATGGGCGTCCCCTGCAGTCGCAACGGACTGGCGATCGTCGCCACCTTGCCGCCATCGCTGCGCTCCATGTCGATCCGCAATTTGCGGTGCCGGACCTGCGGCTCCTCGAACACCTGCTGGTAGTTGTTGATCCGCCCGCACGGCACGTTGTTGGCCTCGAGCTTGTCGACCCACTCCTGTCCGGGACGCGTGGCCATGACCGCAGCGATCTGGGTCAGCAACTCGTCGCGGTTCGCGACGCGCCCGGCGCTGCGCCGGAACTTCGGATCGGCGGCGAGGTCTTCGCGGCCGAGCACGTGGCAGAAGCGTCGGAACTGCTCATCGTTGCCGACGGCGACGATCACATTGCCGTCGGCCGTCCCGAACGGCTGGTAGGGAACCACGGTCGGGTGGCCGTTGCCCCATCGGCGCGGTATGCGGCCGCTGCGGAAGAACCCGGTGACCTGGTTCGATCCCAGCGCGACGATGCAGTCGAGCAGCGCCATGTCGATGTACTGCCCCTTGCCGGTGACGCTGCGGTGGGCGAGGGCGGCCAGGATGGCGATGGTCGAGTACTGGCCGGTGAGGATGTCGGCGATCGCGATGCCGGCCTTCTGCGGGCCGCCGCCGGGCTTGCCGTCTTCCTCGCCGGTGATGCTCATGATCCCGCCGGTGGCCTGGAACACGACGTCGTAACCCGGCTTGTGCGAGTCCGGCCCACTCTGGCCGTAGCCCGTGACCGACAGGTAGACGATCTTCGGATTGACCTCCGACAACGCGGCGTAGTCGAGTCCGTAGCGCTTCAGGTCGCCGACCTTGTAGTTCTCGATGACGACATCGGAGGTGCGGGCGAGTTCCCGGATCAGGGCCTGGCCGCCAGGCTTGGCCATGTCGATCGTGATCGACTTCTTGTTGCGGTTGGTCGAGGCGAAGTAGGTCGAGTCGGTCGAGTCGCTGCCGTCTGCACTCGCGATCCACGGTGGGCCCCACGAGCGCGTGTCGTCTCCCACCTTGGGGCGCTCGACCTTGATGACCTCGGCGCCCATGTCGGCCAGGTTCTGCGTACACCAGGGGCCGGCGAGCACGCGCGACAGGTCGAGTACGCGGATATGCGACAGTGCACCTGCAACGGCGTTGGTATTCATGATGTCCCTCGATGATCTCGCTCGCTGAACGACGACGGCGTGCGGGCGGCGTCACGCGTGCGGCGCGCCAGCTCGTCGTCGAAGCGGGGACAGTAGTGTGCCGGATCCGTCGCGAACCCGCCCCGCGCGATGACGGTCCGGATCCCAAGCACCTGGGTCGGCAGCACCGGTTGCGCCGGGTGGAAGCAGCCCGTCATCACCCCGCCGCCAGCCTGACCGGCCCTGCCCGGCCGTGCCGGCGCGACCGACCCGTTCGCGGGCGCGACCGACCCGTTCCGGGCGCGACCGACCCGTTTCCGGGCCTGACCGTCCTGTTGCGAGCACGACCGGCCGTTGCGAGCGCGACCGGCCGTGGCGGCGCGGCCGCGTCGTCGCAGTCGCCCTCAGCGTCGCCCGGTGTCGGGCGGGGCGACGATCGCGAGCGAGGCCAGCGCCTGCTGCCAGCCGAGGTGCTCGGCCAGCCGTCCGACGACCCAGCCCGCCTCGGCCTCGGTCACTGGCGCCGTCGGTTCGACGAGGCCGCGGTGGATGCGCTCGAGGACGTCTTCCTCGGCAATCCCCAGTTCATGCCGGACGTTGCCGGCCTGCTCGACCAGCACCGCCGACAGGTCCTCGCAGAATTCGTAGCGCTCGAAGATCGCATCGCGCGAGGCCGACGGCTTGACGCGCCCGGGCGGGACGAACAGTGCCACGAACGACGGCGGGATCAGGAGTTGACTGTCATCGGCCAAGTTCGACTCCGGCCCGAGGCCTTGGCCCGACCCCGTTGCGGCCGCATCGACTGCAACCCGGCAAGCGCCGCCGGATACGTCGGCTGGCGCAGCAGCCGGCTGTCTCCGGCGAGCAATGCGCCGTTCGCGGCCATCGAGACCGCGAGCGCGCTGGACGTGGGTGCCGACCACCCGGCCGCGGCGTCGACGCGAGGCACACATGAGATCACCGGCAAGGACGACTGGACCTTGCCGAAGATCGTCGCGAAGCCGACCTCGGCGGCATCGCGACCGGTGCCGATACGCACCAGCCCCGTATTCGGCGAGATGCCGCTCGGATCGAACAGGTACCACCGGTCGCCGAGGAAGGCCTCGACATAGGCGTGAAAGTCCGGCGGGCCCGATGCCGGATCGGCACCATAGTCGAAACCGCTGACAAAGCGGGCCGGGATGTTGAGCGAGCGCAGGATCGCGATCATCAGGTGCGCGAAGTCGCGGCAGACCCCGCGACGCTGTTCGAGCGTGTCGCGCGCCGACGTGTTCCAGTTGGAAGCACCAGAGGCGAACTTGATGTTCTGCCGGACCCAGTCGGCGATCGCCGCGACGCGGCCGTAGCCCGGCTCCATTCGTCCGAATTGCTCACGGGCGAACGTCATGATCCGGTCCGACTCGCAGTAGCGACTGGGCGCCAGGTAGCCGAGGAGATCACGCGGCAGCCGGCGCGGTCGGTTCTCGCGCAACGC
>JBEVJQ010000189.1:0-8084 GCA_040510055.1 Burkholderiaceae bacterium
CGTGGCGCGCAGAGTAGCGACCCATGATCCCCTGGAGCTGGGGGAACTCGCCGACCATCCCGGTCAGCAGGTCGGCCTTGGCCCGCGCCGCGGCAGGATCGTCGCCGGCGGCGAGCGCGGGCGCGACCGCTGGGCCGCGCGCGCCTGCCATCGCGGACGCGGCCAGCAGCTCGGTCACGGCGCGACCGATCCGCGCCACGCGCGCGGCGCGATCGGCCTGGCTGCCGAGCCTGGCGTGGTAGGTCACCGACGCCAATCGCGACAGCCGGCTCGCCAGCGTCTGGCGCTGGTCCTGCTCGAAGAAGAAGCGGGCATCGGCGAGCCGCGCGCGCACGACGCGCTCGTTGCCATCGATGATGTTCGACGGATCCTCGACCGGCAGGTTCGATACGATCATGAACTTCGGCAGCAGCCGGCCGTCGCGATCGAACAGCGGGAAGACCCGCTGGTGGGTGCGGAGCGTGAGGATCAGGCACTCGGGCGGGACCGTGAGGAAGCGCTCGTCGAACCGGCCGACATAGATCGCAGGCTGTTCGACCAGTGCCGTGACCTCGTCGACCAGCGCCTCGTACTGCCCGGCATCGATCGCCCGGCCCAGGACGAGGTGGGAATGCTGCCGATCGGCCTCGGCCCTCAGTGCCGCGTCGATCATCGCCCGCCGGCGCTCGAACGACGCGACCACGCGGCCGGCCGCGTCGAGCGCCGATTCGTAGTCCTCGGCCGAGTCGATCGTGACCGGTGCGCCGGCGAGGAAGCGATGACCGCGAGTCTGCCGACCCGAGTCGAGTCCAAGCAGCCGGCAGGGCAGGATCCTCCGGCCGTGCAGGACCACCAGGCCCTGCGCCGGTCGCGCGAACGACACCGTTGTCGTACCGTCTTCGAGCTGGTAGGTCATGAGCCTGGGAATCGGCAACGCGGCGAGCGCTGCTTCGATCAGCGGGCCGATCACGGTCTCGAGGCGCGCACCCGCGGCCGTCACCCGTGCCTGGAACGCTGCCTGCTTGCCGTCACCCACGCGCTCTAGCGTTTCGATCGCCACCCCCTGGCGCTCGGCCCATTTGCGCAGCGCCACGGTGGGCTGCCCCTGGGGATCGAGACCGACTGCGAGTGACGGACCGCGGATCAGCTGCTCGCGATCGGCTGCGGTTTCGGCCACGTCGTCGACTCGCACCGCCAGGCGTCGCGGGGTGGCGAAAGCCTGTGCCGTCGTTTCATCGGCTCCGTGTCCAGCGATCAGCCGATGGTCGCGCAGGCCCCCGACCACGGCCGCGGTGAAGGCCTGCGACAGGCGCTCGAGGGCGCGCGGCGGCAATTCTTCGGTCAGCAATTCGACCAGCAGCGGCGGGTTCATCGGCTGCCGGTTCCCGGGGCCGCGCCCGGTACGCCGGGGACGTGCATCGGAAAGCCCAGTCGCTCGCGCGATTCGTAGTACGCCTGGGCCACGGCGCGGGCCAGCGTGCGCACGCGGCCGATATAGGCCGCGCGTTCGGTGACCGAGATCGCGCCGCGGGCGTCGAGCAGGTTGAAGCCGTGCGAGCACTTCATCACCTGCTCGTATGCCGGCAGGGCCAGCCCGATGCCGATCAGCCGACCGGCCTCGCGCTCGTGGTCGTCGAAATGCGCGGCCAGCATCGCCACGTCGGACTGTTCGAAGTTGTAGGTCGACTGCTCGACCTCGTTCTGGTGGAACACGTCGCCGTAGCGGATCCCGGGGGCGCAGGCGAGTTCGTAGACGCTCTCGACGCGCTGCAGGTACATCGCCAGCCGCTCCAGGCCGTAGGTGATCTCGCCGGTGATCGGCTGACACTTCAGCGAACCCACCTCCTGGAAGTAGGTGAACTGCGTGATCTCCATCCCGTTGCACCAGACCTCCCAACCGAGCCCCCAGGCACCGAGCGTCGGTGATTCCCAGTCGTCCTCGACCAGGCGGATGTCGTTGGTCCGCGGATCGAGCCCGATCGCCTCGAGCGAGCCGAGGTAGCGATCGAGGATGTCCATCGGCGACGGCTTGAGCACGACCTGGTACTGATAGAAATGCTGGAGTCGATTGGGGTTCTCGCCATAGCGGCCGTCCTTCGGCCGCCGTGACGGTTGGACGTAGGCGGCACGCCAGGGCTCGGGCCCGATCGCCCGGAGGAAGGTCGCGGTGTGGAACGTCCCGGCACCGACCTCCATGTCATAGGGCTGCAGCAGCGCGCAACCCTGGCGGTCCCAGTAGTCGTGGAGCCGCAGGATGATTTGTTGAAAGGTCAGCATCGATCGGGTTCGAGAGGGCACGGCGGCCGGCGCTGAATTCTACGACGTCGAGCCGACGCGCTGCCCGACGGTCCGGGGCGCTTGCCTCAGCTACGGCGCCGGGCGTCGCGCCGGATACGGAGCGGCGTCCCCGCCGCCACCACCAGGAGCCCCAGTGCGAGCACCAGCGCGGGCCAGTTGCCGCTGCGGGCGTACGGTGTCAGGCCGGTGCGACCCTCGACCCGGGCGGCGACCACCGTCCGGGAATAAGGCTCGGCCCCGGCGATCACGCGGCCGCGGTGATCGATCGCCGCTGTCATCCCGGTGTTGGTCGCGCGGATCATCGGGCGCGCGGTTTCGAGGGCGCGCATCCGCGCGATCTGCAGGTGCTGTTCGGCGGCATGCGAGCGCCCGAACCAGGCGACGTTGGTGACGTTGGCGAGGATCGTCGCGCCGTCGACGCCGTGCAGCGCGCCGAGCAGTTCTTCGCCGAAAGCGTCCTCGTAGCAGACGTTGGCCGCCACGCGCTGGTCGCCGATCGCCAACGGTGGCTGGCCGGCGGCACCGCGCTCGAAATCACCGAGCGGGATTTGCATCAGGTCGACGAACCAGCGAAAACCCGGCGGAATGAATTCGCCGAACGGTACCAGGTGGCGCTTGTCGTAGCGCGCGGTACGGACGCCGTCGGCCGACGCCGGATCGGGCGACAACGCCAGCACGCTGTTGGTCAGCCCCGGCGCGGCGGGCGCTCCGCCGCCGTCGTCACGGGCGGCAGCCCGCAGCGGCAGGCCGAGCGCGACGCTGGCGCCGCTGGCGCGCACGGCCGCGAGCACGCGCTGGGCAAGATCCGGTGGCGTCGATTGCCAGGGGACGATCCAGGCGGTCTCGGGCAGCAGGATCAGGTCCGGGCGCGACCGTGCCTGCTCCTCGACGGCGCTGGTGTAGTCGCCCATCGCCTGCAGCGCGCGCGGCGGATCGAACTTCATCCGCTGCGCGACGTTTCCCTGGACCAGGCGGACCTCGAGCGGCCGGCCGTGTGCCCGCGACCACTCGACGGCGCGCAGCCCCTGGCCGAGACCGAGGATCGCGGCGACGACCAGCGCGACGAGGATCGTCCGTCGCGCCGTGAACGCGAACGCGCCGCTTCGGCCGATGGTGCCAGCGATCGCTGCCCCGACCAGGGCCGAAAGCCCGGCGGCGATGCCACCCACGCCGTAGACGCCGAGCAGCGGCGCATAGCCGGCCAGCGGACCGTCGGTGTGGGCATAGCCGATGGCGAGCCACGGCAGGCCGGTGAAGACCGTGCCGCGCAGCCATTCGGCGAGGACGAAGCCGGCGCCGAACACCACGGCGAAGGCGAATGGCCCGCCGGCGATCAGTGCCCGCGCGGCCCACCACGTGGCGGCGACGGCGTAGATCGACAGGTAGCAGGCGAGCAGGACGACGGCCGTCGCGGCGAGCACCGCCGGCATCGCGCCGAAGTCGTGCATGCTGATGTAGAGCCAACCGATGCCGACGACGAACCAACCCAGGCCGAAGCCGAAGCCGGCGAGCAGCACGCGCCGCGGGCCCGATCGCGTCGCGCTCGTGGCCACGAGCGCAGCGTAGGCGCAGAGCGCGCAGAGACTGGCCCAGGCATTGCCCCACGGGGCGAACGACAGCGCGAACCCGCCGCCGATCAGCAGCGCCGCGGCAGTGATCGCAAGCGCCGCACGGGCATCGACGGCGCGACGGATCAACGGCCGGTCACCCGGTCTCGTCGTCGGTCTCGGCCGATTGGGCCATCGGCACGCGCTCGGCCAGCAGCAGGTGCAGCGAGCGTTCGTCGGCGCGCAGCACCTCGAACCGGATGCCGTCGAGAATGACCGCATCGCCTCGATGCGGGACCCGACCGAAGTGATCGGTGACCAGGCCGCCGATGGTGTCGAACTCGCCGGTCTCGAACGACGATCCGAACAGCTCGTTGATCTGCGCGATGTCGGTGATCGCCCGGACGCGATAGCGGGGGCCGTGCTGGCCGGGCTCGATCGCCGTGACGTGATCGCTCTCGACGTCGAAATCGAACTCGTCCTCGATGTCGCCGACGATCTGCTCGAGCACGTCCTCGATCGTGATCAGGCCGGCCACGCCGCCGTATTCGTCGACGACGATCGCGACATGGTTGCGGTTGACCCGGAAGTCGCGCAGCAGCACGTTGAGCCGCTTGCTCTCCGGAATGAACACCGCCGGTCGCAGCAGATCACGCAGATCGGTGCCGTCGTCGCGCCGCAGTCGCAGCAGGTCCTTCGCATGCAGGATGCCGATGACGTTGTCGCGCTCGCCCTCGATGACGGGAAAGCGAGAGTGCGCCGTACGGATGACGAGTTCGTGGATCTGGGACTCGTCCTGCTCGATGTCGACGATGTCCATCTGGGCACGCGGCACCATGATGTCGCGTGCCGCCAGTTCTGCAACCTGCAGCACGCCCTCGATCATCGACAGGGCCTCGGCATCGAGCAGGTCGCGCTCCTGCGATCGACGCAGCAGCTTCAGCAACTGGGTACGGTTCTCCGGCGGGTTGCCCAGCCATTCGGAGATCCGATCGAGCAGCGATCCGCCGAGGCTGCCCGATGGGGCATCGTTCATTGCGGCCGAGGTAGTGGCAGACCGGCCGAGCATAACCGGAAACCGGGGGCCTGATCAAAGCGATCGCGGCCGATCACTGCCTCTGGAACGGATCGGCAATCCCGAAGCGGCGCAGGATCACGGCTTCGCGGCGCTCCATCGCCCGGGCCTGGGCCTCGTTTTCGTGTTCGTGGCCCTGCGCATGGAGCGTGCCGTGGACCACGAGGTGGGCAAGATGGTGGCCCGCCGTGATTCCTGCCGCTCGTGCCTCGGCCAGCACCACGGGGACGCAGATCACGATGTCGGCCTCGACCTGGGGCGATTGGGCATAGGCGAAGGTGAGGACGTTGGTCGGCCGGTCGCGCCGACGATAGTCGCGATTGAGGGCCCGGCCCTCGTCGGCGTCGACGAAGCGCACGACCAGCCGTGCATCGTGCTCGAGCGCCGCGCGGACCCAGCGGCGCAATCTCGGCCGGTCGATCGGAAGCGCGGCGTCGCGAAAGGGTTCCTGGATCGCGAGCGACAGCGCTGGCTGCGCTCGGCCCGGGGGCGTCGCGCGTTCAGAGTTCGATCGCGTAGCGCGTTCACGGTTCGAGAGCATTACGCGTTCAGGGCTCGATCGCGTAGCGCGTTCACGGTTCGAGAGCATCACGCGTTCAGGGTTCGATCGCGTGGCGCGTTCAAGATTCGATCGCGCCCCGCGTTCAGTTGTGCCTGTCGCGACCGTCGCTGTTGCTGTTGTCGTTGCTGTCGGCCGCCGCGACGCTACCGTCAGGCCCGCGCTCGCGACTACGGTCGGCGTCGTGATCGGACGATGCCGCCGCATGGCGCTCGTAGGCATCGACGATCCGGGCGACCAGGGGATGTCGGACCACGTCCTGGCTGCCGAAGCGGGTGAACGCGATGCCCCTGACGCCGGCAAGTATCCGGCCGGCCAGTACCAGGCCGCTCTGCTGATTTCGCGGCAGGTCGATCTGCGTGACGTCGCCGGTGACCACGGCCTTCGATCCGAAGCCGATCCGCGTCAGGAACATCTTCATCTGTTCGGGTGTGGTGTTCTGCGCTTCGTCGAGGATGATGAAGGAGCGGTTCAACGTCCGTCCGCGCATGTAGGCGAGCGGTGCGATCTCGATCGACTGGCGTTCGAACAGCTTGGTTACCTTGTCGAAGCCGATGAGGTCGTAGAGCGCATCGTAGAGCGGCCGCAGATAGGGATCGACCTTCTGCGCCAGGTCGCCAGGGAGAAAACCGAGCCGCTCGCCGGCCTCGACGGCCGGACGGGTCAGGACGATCCGCACGACCTCGTCGTTCTCGAACGCGGCCGCCGCGCAGGCGACGGCCAGATAGGTCTTGCCGGTGCCGGCCGGGCCAATGCCGAACGTGATGTCGTGACCGAGAATGTTGCGCAGGTACTCGCGCTGATTGGCGGTGCGGCCCTGGAGCAGGGTCTTGCGCAGCTGGATCTGCGGATTCTCGGGATCGTCGGCTGGGCCGGCGTCGGCCGCGCTTGCCTCGCCGTCATCGGTCATCGCGGCCGGCGTGGTAGCGGCGGTCGAGTCGGGCGCGCGCCGGTCGGCATCGATGACCTCGATCACGACCAGCTCGATCTCCTCGCTGGTGATCGGATCGGCCGCGATTCGCTGCAGGCGTTCGAGCGCGGCGACTGCGCGGCGCTGTCCGTCGCGGTGACCTTCGATCCGGAAGGCATGATCACGGCGGACGATGCGGACATCGAGCCGCTGCTCGAGTTGCCGCAGGTTGCCATCGAGCGGGCCGCAGAGGTTGGCCAGTCGCCGATTGTCGGGGGGCTCGGCGATGAACTCCCGAGCCTGAACGTCGGCCGATCGGCCGGCTCGCACGCCGCGCGCGGCGTCGTCATCGGAGGTCGTCGCCGGGTTCGTGCCAGGTCGCCCCCGCAACGCTCTCGGGACGCGAACGTCGGGATGCGAAGCTGTCAATGCAAATCGGCCGGCGCGAATCGAGTCATTCGATCGAAGGGCGTGAGGGAAATCGTAGCCAGGGTCAGGGACGGAAGCCGAGGAGGCACCCGCAGCGAGCGGGTCGTCGCGAGTCAGTCACCCGTTGTCATCGCGCCGACGCCGGTGATTGTATCTCCGGTCTGGGGCACGCGTGCTCCGGGCCCTGTCGTCGCGCCGCTGGTCGCTCCGATCGAATACTGAAACCCGAGCATCCGGGCCCCCGGGCCGAAGAAACCGCCGTTGACGTTGGCGCGGCAGTTGCTGCCACAGGCGAGGGGGTCGATGGTCGCCGGCCGTGCGGCGATGTTTCCGGCGAAGGTCGTTCGACCATTCATCCGCAGCTCGGTCTGTCCGACATCGGCGAGACCGCCTCGCGACTCCATCCGGTAGCGGGAGCCGTCCGAGAACTGGACGGCCGCATCGATCCCGACCCGCGTCGCCTGGCCGCTTCCGAATTGCACGCGCGCGTTGCCGGTCATTACGCCCGGTGCGTGGGTTCCGCTGGTGAAGGTTGGCGCGGTCGAACCGGTCAGCCGATAGCTGGCGTCGCCGCTGGTTGGCATCGTCACCGTCGGCGTACCGACGAGATAGTGGAGGCCGTCGTTGACGCCCAGGCGACGCGGTATCTTGATCCCGGCAACGGTCAGGTACGACGTGCCATCGATCCACCGTCCCCAGCGGAGCCAGTCGTTGCCGCCAGCATCGGTGACGCGCGCCGTTCCGCGCGAGGTGCAGACCACGTTCGGGCAAATGCCGACGCTCTCGAGGTGACGCTGGTCGTCGAGACGGGCGCGGTCGGTACCCTGCGCCACCAACGGCAGCCCCGAACTCGACGGTCCGAGATAGACGTTCGTTGCGCCTTGCGGATTGACGCCGACGACGAGGCGCGGATGGCCGGCGCCGGGATCGCCGCCGGTCCCCGTGCCACTGCCCGTCCCGTTGCCGTTGCCGTTGCCGTTGCCGTTGTTGCCGTTGCCGTTGCCGTTGTTGTCGTCACCGTTCGGTAGTGGCGTCGGCGCAGGTGCCGGGGCGGGAGCAGGGCTTGGTGCCGGCACGGGCACCGGCGTCGGCGTGGGCACCGGCGTTTCGGGCGTCTGTGGCAGGACTCTGATCAGCGTTGCATCGACGCTGGCACCGTCGGCGGCAAGCTGCCCGTAGACATCCAGATCGAGTCCATCGCGCAGATCGGCCAGGCTTCCGCCTACGACCACGAGGCCGGCGAAGCCGAAGTTGACCGTGAGACCTCGCACTTCGAAGGTCCGCCGC